>NZ_JBEXCS010000159.1:0-12356 GCF_040605395.1 Streptomyces sp. NPDC005648
GGACGACGAGGCTCGAACTCGCGACCTCAACCTTGGCAAGGTTGCGCTCTACCAACTGAGCTACGTCCGCATTGCCTCCGACCGGCTCCCACCGATCGGCGCGAGCACCACCCTACCTGATCCTCCCCCAGAGGGAGTGCCCCCAGAGTGGTCCGGACGGTGGTGCAGAGCGGGTGACAGGAATTGCACACTGCGCCTTCCCCCTGGAAGGGGGATGTTCTGCTACTGAACTACACCCGCGTGTACTCCGTGAGCCGGGCCTTTCGGCCTTGCCCCTCGGCGTGCTCCAGACTCTAGCTGACCGGATGGGGTGCAACGCAAGTCGGTTGTCCCGAGGGGCGGATGACCGGCCGTCGGCCCGAGGCGGCCGGGCCGCACAGGCGCCCGCCCGGCTCACTGTGCCGCGCTGAACGCCTCGTAGACCTTCTTGGGGATACGGCCCCGGGCCGGTACGTCCATCTTGTTGGCCTGCGCCCAGGCCCGGACGGCGGCCGGGTCCGGCGCGACCTCGGTCTGCTTGTACGCCTTGCCCGACCTGGACCGCTTACGGCCGGCCTCCACGTAGGGCTCGAGCGCCTTACGCAGTTTCTTGGCATTGGCTTGATTCAGGTCGATCTCGTACGACTTGCCGTCGAGTCCGAAGGCGATCGTTTCCGCCGCTTCCGAGCCGTCGATGTCGTCAAAGAGAGTGACCACGACTTTCTGCGCCACGAATATCGGTCCCTTCGTACGGCACTTGCCAATTCATTTGTACAGTGCCCGGCAATGCATTGTGAAGCTCGACTAAATCCTTCCGCGTGTCCGAGCGCAATAGGTATCGGCTGTCGATCGTGCATCTTTCCCGGAAATTTTCGTGGACGGCCGCGCGGAGGGCCCATCGTGACCACGGTCACGTAGATTCCTACAAGTCGACGCGCGTAGAAATTTTGTGCGGGTAGTCTGAAGACACCTGTTGGAGACACCGGCGGGAACCTCGCTCAGCACCACACACCGGGAGTGCCAGTGGCACGCGTCGTAGTCGACGTCATGCTCAAGCCGGAGATCCTCGACCCCCAGGGCCAGGCGGTGCAGCGCGCACTGCCGCGGCTGGGTTTCGAAGGCATCTCCGACGTACGTCAGGGAAAGCGATTCGAACTGGAAGTGGACGGACCGGTCGACGAGGCCGCCCTCGCCCGCATCCATGATCTTGCGGAATCCTTCCTCGCCAACACCGTGATCGAGAACTTCGTCGTACGGGTCGAGGAAGTCGCGGAGGCCGTGAAGTGACCGCTCGTATTGGCGTCGTCACTTTCCCGGGCAGCCTCGACGACCGGGACACCCAGCGCGCGATCCGTCTCGCGGGCGCCGAGCCGGTCGCCCTCTGGCACAAGGACAAGGACCTCCACCAGGTCGACGCGGTGGTCCTCCCCGGCGGTTTCTCCTACGGCGACTATCTGCGGGCCGGCGCGATCTCCCGCTTCTCGCCCGTGATGGAGACGGTCATCGAGCAGGCCAAGGCGGGCCTCCCGGTCCTCGGCATCTGCAACGGCTTCCAGATCCTGACCGAGGCCCACCTCCTCCCGGGTGGCATGCTCGGCAACGACCACCTGCACTTCATCTGCCGCGACCAGAAGCTGCGGGTGGAGAACGCCTCCACCTCCTGGACCAGTGACTACACCGAGGGCCAGGAGATCTTCATCCCGCTGAAGAACATGGACGGCCGGTACGTCGCCGACGAGTACACCCTCGACAAGCTCGAGGCCGAGGGCCGTGTCGCCTTCCGGTACGTCGACTTCAACCCGAACGGTTCGCTGCGGGACATCGCCGGCATCACCAACGAGGCCGGCAACGTCGTGGGCCTCATGCCGCACCCCGAGCACGCCACCGAGCCGCTGATCGGCACGGGCCGCACCGACGGCCTCCCGTTCTTCACCTCGATCCTCAAGAAGCTGGTCAACGCATGAGCCGGACGCCTCTGGACACGGTCGAGCACGCGGCCGCGACCCCCGACGTCGAGCTGCCCTGGGCCGAACTGGGCCTGAAGAAGGACGAGTACGAGCGGGTGGTGGAGATCCTCGGCCGCCGCCCGACCGGGGCCGAACTCGCCATGTACTCGGTCATGTGGTCCGAGCACTGCTCGTACAAGTCGTCGAAGGTGCATCTGCGCCAGTTCGGCGAGAAGGCCCCCCAGTCCGACGCCCTGCTGGTCGGCATCGGCGAGAACGCCGGTGTCGTCGACGTCGGCCAGGGCTACGCGGTCACCTTCAAGGTCGAGTCGCACAACCACCCCTCCTACGTCGAGCCCTACCAGGGCGCGGCCACCGGCGTCGGCGGCATCGTCCGCGACATCATCGCGATGGGCGCCCGCCCGGTCGCGGTCGTCGACCCGCTGCGCTTCGGCGCCGCCGACCACCCCGACACCAAGCGTGTGCTGCCGGGTGTCGTCGCCGGCATCGGCGGCTACGGCAACTGCCTGGGCCTGCCCAACATCGGCGGCGAGGTCGTCTTCGACGCCTGCTACCAGGGCAACCCGCTGGTCAACGCCGGTGCCATCGGTGTGATGCGGCACGAGGACATCCACCTCGCGAAGGCGTCCGGCGCCGGCAACAAGGTCATCCTGTACGGGGCCCGGACCGGTGGTGACGGCATCGGCGGCGCCTCGATCCTGGCGAGTGAGACCTTCGACGACGCCAAGCCGTCGAAGCGCCCGGCCGTCCAGGTCGGCGACCCCTTCCAGGGGAAGCTGCTCATCGAGTGCACCCTGGAGGCCTTCAAGGAGAAGCTGGTCGTCGGCATCCAGGACCTCGGCGCGGCCGGCCTGTCCTGCGCCACCTCCGAGCTCGCCTCCAACGGCTCCGGCGGTATGCGCGTCACCCTCGACGACGTACCGCTGCGCGACTCCACGCTCTCGCCCGAGGAGATCCTCATGAGCGAGTCGCAGGAACGCATGTGCGCGGTCGTGGAGCCGGAGAAGGTGGACCGGTTCCTGGAGATCTGCGACAAGTGGGACGTCATCGCCACCGTCATCGGTGAGGTGACCGACGGCGACCGACTGGAGATCTACTGGCACGGCGGCAAGATCGTCGACGTCGACCCGCGGACCGTGGCCCACGACGGCCCGGTCTACGAGCGCCCCTACGCCCGCCCGTCCTGGCAGGACGAGCTCCAGGCCGACGACGCGAACAAGCTGCCCCGGCCCGCGACGGGTGAAGAGCTTCGTGAGCAGGTCCTGAAGCTCGTGTCGTCCCCCAACCAGGCCTCCAAGAAGTGGATCACCTCGCAGTACGACCACTTCGTGCAGGGCAACACGGTGCTGGCCCAGCCCGAGGACTCGGGCATGATCCGCATCGACGAGGAGTCCGGCCTCGGTGTCGCCATCGCGACGGACGGCAACGGCCGTTACGCCAAGCTGGACCCGTACGCGGGCGCCCAGCTGGCGCTCTCGGAGGCCTACCGCAATGTGGCCACGACCGGTGCCAAGCCCCTCGCCGTCTCCGACTGCCTGAACTTCGGCTCGCCCGAGGACCCGGCGGTGATGTGGCAGTTCGCGGAGGCCATCCGCGGCCTGGCCGACGCCTGCCAGCAGTTGGGCACCCCGGTGACCGGCGGCAATGTCTCGCTCTACAACCAGACGGGCGAGGCCGCCATCCACCCGACCCCGGTCGTGGCCGTGCTCGGTGTCATCGACGACGTCGCCCGCCGCACACCGGTCGCCTTCCAGGAGGAGGGCCAGCTGCTGTACCTCCTCGGTGACACGCGTGAGGAGTTCGGCGGTTCGGCCTGGTCGCAGGTGGTCCACGACCATCTGGGCGGGTTGCCTCCGAAGGTCGACCTGGAGCGCGAGCGGCTGCTGGCCGAGATCCTGATCTCCGCCTCCCGGGACGGCATGATCGACTCGGCGCACGACCTCTCCGACGGCGGTCTGATCCAGGCGGTCGTGGAGTCGGCGCTGCTGGGCGGCAAGGGCGCGCGTCTGGTCGTACCGGACGCTCTGGACGCCTTCACCTTCCTCTTCTCCGAGTCGGCGGGGCGCGCGGTCGTCGCCGTGCCGCGTTCGGAGGAGCTCCGCTTCAACGACATGTGCGGTGCGCGGGGTCTGCCCGTCACCCGCATCGGTGTCGTCGACGGCGACAGCGTCGAGCTCCAGGGCGAGTTCGAGCTCTCCCTGGAGGAGCTGCGGAAGGCGCACGAGGAGACGATTCCCGCGCTGCTCAAGTAGGCGGTCGTACGACCGAGCAGGCCCCGTCCGTCACCCGACGCGCGGGGCCTGCCCGCGTACCGGGCCGCTAGGCTCACTGCCATGCCCCCGGCCAGGAAGCGCGCCCGCGCGTACGACTCCGTCAAGATCCGCAAGGCCGTGCAGGCCCAGCTCGGGAACGTACGGGAGGCCGTGCGCGGTCTGAGTCCCGGGCAGCTGGAGCTGGGGACGCGGCTGGGCGAGTGGACCGTACGCGAGCTGGTCGCGCACATCGGGATGGCGGTCACCGCCGTCCACCGGGCCCTGGACCGGCCGGCGCCCGCGCGGCAGGACGCCGTGCTGCTCGACTGGCCCTTCGCCACCTCCGCCAACTCCGCGGCCATCGCCCACTTCACGCGGGACCTCGCCGAACGCCACCCCGACCTCGACACCTACCTCACCGACGTCGACCGGACCCTGACCGAGCTGCTGGACGCACACTCCGGCAGTCGGCTCCTGGAGACCAACGTCGGCGCGCTGCCCCTCGACGACTACCTGGTCACCCGGACTGTCGAACTCGTCGTCCACACCGACGACCTGAACGCCGCCGTGCCGGGGCTGGAGGTGCCGTACGACCGCCAGGCCCTCGCCGCATGCACCCGGCTGCTCGCCGACGCCCTCGCCGTGAAGGCCCCCGGCGGCTCGACCGAGGTGCGGGTGCCGCCGTACGCCGTCGTGCAGTGTGTGGAGGGGCCGAGGCACACCCGGGGGACCCCGCCGAACGTCGTGGAGACCGACCCGCTGACCTGGATGCGGCTCGCGACCGGGCGGGTGGCCTGGAAGTACGCGCTCGACGAGGCACGGGTGAGCGCGAGCGGGGAGCGCGCCGACCTGTCCGCGCTGCTGCCGCTGATGACATAGCCCCTCGTGCGTCGACGCGCCACCCGAAGGGTGAGGGACGTCTCACTCCGCGCTCTTCGCGGACCGGCACGACGGGCGGGCCCGCCGACGTTTGCGCAGGTCAGAAGGGGGCAGGTCGAGGAAGATCCACTACCGGCGGGTTTCCTCAATTCGGACCAGTGGTCGACCTCGCCTACACTCGGGAGCGTGCCACGTGGTGACGGTCGACTCAATCATGATCTGCTCCCCGGTGAGAAGGGCCCCCAGGACGCCTGCGGCGTCTTCGGAGTCTGGGCTCCCGGTGAAGAGGTCGCCAAACTCACTTACTTCGGGCTCTACGCCCTCCAGCATCGGGGCCAGGAATCCGCGGGTATCGCGGTCAGCAACGGCTCCCAGATCCTCGTCTTCAAGGACATGGGCCTTGTCTCCCAGGTCTTCGACGAGACCTCGCTCGGTTCGCTCCAGGGTCATATCGCGGTCGGTCACGCCCGCTACTCGACCACCGGTGCCTCCGTGTGGGAGAACGCCCAGCCGACGTTCCGCGCCACCGCGCACGGCTCCATCGCGCTCGGCCACAACGGCAACCTGGTCAACACGGCGCAACTCGCCGAGATGGTCGCCGACCTCCCGAAGAAGGAGGGTGGCCGCACCCCGCGGGTGGCGGCCACCAACGACACCGACCTCCTCACGGCCCTGCTCGCCGCCCAGGAGGACGCCGACGGCAAGCCCCTGACCATCGAGGAGGCCGCGCACACGGTCCTCCCGAAGGTCCGCGGTGCCTTCTCCCTCGTCTTCATGGACGAGCACACCCTGTACGCCGCCCGCGACCCGCAGGGCATCCGCCCGCTGGTCCTCGGCCGCCTGGAGCGCGGCTGGGTCGTCGCCTCCGAGTCCGCCGCCCTCGACATCTGCGGCGCGTCCTACGTCCGCGAGATCGAGCCGGGCGAGTTCGTGGCCATCGACGAGAACGGCCTGCGCACCTCCCGATTCGCGGACGCGAAGCCCAAGGGCTGTGTCTTCGAGTACGTGTACCTGGCCCGCCCCGACACCGACATCGCCGGGCGGAACGTGTACCTCTCCCGTGTGGAGATGGGCCGCAAGCTCGCCAAGGAAGCCCCGGTCGACGCCGACCTGGTGATAGCGACCCCGGAGTCCGGCACGCCGGCCGCCATCGGTTACGCGGAGGCCTCGGGCATCCCCTTCGGCGCGGGCCTGGTGAAGAACGCGTATGTCGGCCGTACGTTCATCCAGCCCTCGCAGACCATTCGCCAGCTCGGCATCCGTCTGAAGCTGAACCCGCTGAAGGAAGTCATCAAGGGCAAGCGCCTGGTGGTCGTGGACGACTCGATCGTCCGCGGCAACACCCAGCGGGCCCTGGTGCGCATGCTCCGGGAGGCGGGCGCGGCCGAGGTCCACATCCGGATCTCCTCCCCGCCGGTCAAGTGGCCCTGCTTCTTCGGCATCGACTTCGCCACGCGCGCGGAGCTGATCGCCAACGGCATGACCATCGACGAGATCGGCACCTCGCTCGGCGCCGACTCCCTGGCGTACATCTCCATCGACGGCATGATCGAGGCGACCACCATCGCCAAGCCGAACCTGTGCCGCGCCTGCTTCGACGGCGAGTACCCGATGGAGCTCCCGGACCCCGAGCTGCTCGGCAAGCAGCTCCTGGAGACCGAGCTGGCCGCAGGGCCCGCCGCCACGGCCGCGGCCGACGCGATCCGTCGCCCGTAGTCCGCCCGTCCTCCCTGCCGTACGACACGAAAGTTCTCACCACCATGTCTGAGACAACTGGTGCCAGCTACGCAGCCGCGGGCGTCGACATCGAAGCGGGCGACCGCGCGGTCGAGCTGATGAAGGAGTGGGTGAAGAAGACCCAGCGCCCCGAGGTCCTCGGCGGCCTCGGCGGTTTCGCCGGCCTCTTCGACGCCTCCGCCCTCAAGGGCTACGACCGTCCCCTGCTCGCCTCCGCCACGGACGGCGTCGGCACCAAGGTGGACATCGCCCGCCGGCTGGGCGTCTACGACACCATCGGCCACGACCTGGTCGCCATGGTCATGGACGACATCGTGGTGTGCGGCGCCGAGCCGCTGTTCATGACCGACTACATCTGCGTCGGCAAGGTCCACCCCGAGCGGGTCGCCGCGATCGTCAAGGGCATCGCGGAGGGCTGTGTGCTGGCCGGCTGTGCCCTGGTGGGCGGTGAGACGGCCGAACACCCCGGCCTGCTGGGCCCGGACGACTTCGACGTCGCCGGCGCCGGTACGGGCGTGGTGGAGGCCGACCGGCTGCTGGGCCCGGACCGTATCCGTACGGGTGACGCGGTGATCGCCATGGCGGCCTCCGGGCTTCACTCGAACGGGTACTCGCTCGTGCGGCACGTCCTGCTGGACCAGGCGGGCCTGTCCCTGGACGCACGCGTGGCGGAACTCGGCCGCACGCTCGGGGAGGAGCTCCTCGAGCCGACCAGGATCTACTCGCTGGACTGCCTCGCGCTGACGCGCACCACGGATGTCCACGCCTTCTCGCACATCACCGGTGGCGGGCTCGCCGCCAACCTGGCCCGGGTGATCCCGGACGACCTCCACGCGATCGTCGACCGCTCCACCTGGACCCCGGCCCCGGTCTTCGACCTCGTCGGCAGGACCGGTCGGGTCGAACGCCTGGAGCTGGAGAAGACGCTGAACATGGGCGTGGGCATGATCGCGATCGTCCCGGAGGAGTCCGCGGACGTGGCGCTCGCCACCCTGGAGGACCGGGGCGTCGAGGCATGGGTCGCCGGTGAGATCACCGAGCGCCACGACCGTGCGACGGGCGCGGAGATGGTGGGCGACTACGCCTGATGCGCGGAGCGCAGCGCAAAACCCGGTCCGGGTGGTGTGGACCACTCCGGACCGGGTCAAGCACAGCTAGTGCGTCAAGCGCCGCGGCGATGTTGTGACGACGGGCCGGACTCCTCGTCCTCGTCCTCGTCGTCGTTGTAGAGATCCGCGTACTGGGCGTACGGGTCGTCTTCCTCGTCTTCGTCCTCGAACGGCTCGCCGTTCGGCGGTTGGCTCGAAGTCGAAGCGCCCAGCTCGCTGGCCAGACGCGACAGGTCAGTCCCGCCGCTGTTGTACTTCAGCTGGCGGGCGACCTTCGTCTGCTTGGCCTTGGCCCGGCCGCGCCCCATGGCTCGACCCCCTCGGTGACGGGGCTCGACGGCCCCAGAGTCTTGACACGCGTTCATGATCTGGAACGGACTCTCATTTGAGAGACCGGTCCGTAGGGCTTCCACGGTACCTGAGCCCACGCCCATACGGTACGTCGCCCGCAGGACGTGCCCGCGCCCAGGACCCTCGGGGCGCCCTGTCCCCGCTGGTCAACCGCGATTTTAACCACTTCTTGGCAGGCGACCCGCCGACGGACGTGAGAGTTCTCTCTAAGTGCCCGCCGACGGGTACCGGCCAAACGTGCGGGTGCCCGGAATCTCCTCCGCGAATCAGTGCGCCCGGAGCCCCGCGCGTCCTTCGCTCATCCGCTGTTCCGCGATCCGGTCGGCCGCCGCGGCCGGCGGAATCCCGTCCGTCTTCGCACGTGCGAATATGGCCAGCGTGGTGTCGAAGATCTTCGCCGCCTTCGCCTTGCACCGCTCGAAGTCGAAGCCGTGCAGCTCGTCGGCGACCTGGATGACACCGCCGGCGTTCACCACGTAGTCCGGCGCGTAGAGGATCCCGCGGTCGGCGAGGTCCTTCTCGACGCCCGGGTGGGCGAGCTGGTTGTTGGCGGCCCCGCAGACGATCGTCGCGGTCAGCGCCGGCACGGTGTCGTCGTTCAGGGCCCCGCCGAGTGCGCACGGGGCGTAGATGTCCAGGTCCTCGGCGCGGATCAGGGTCGCGGTGTCGGCGACGGCCGTCACCCCCACCGGGTGGGCCGCGAGGATCCGGCCCACGGCCTCCTCGCGCACATCCGTGATCACGACCTCGGCGCCCTCGTCCCGCAGATGCGTCACGAGGTGGTGGCCGACCTTGCCGACGCCCGCGATGCCGACCTTGCGGCCACGCAGCGACGGGTCGCCCCACAGGTGCTGGGCGCTGGCGCGCATGCCCTGGTAGACACCGAAGGCGGTGAGCACGGAGGAGTCGCCGGCGCCGCCGTGCTCCGGGGAGCGCCCGGTGGTCCAGCGGCACTCACGGGCGACGACGTCCATGTCGGCGACATATGTACCGACGTCGCAGGCGGTCACGTACCGCCCGCCGAGGGAGGCGACCATACGGCCGTAGGCGAGGAGGAGCTCCTCGCTCTTGTCCCGGTCCGGGTCGCCGATGATCACGGCCTTGCCGCCGCCGTGGTCGAGACCGGCCATGGCGTTCTTGTACGACATCCCGCGCGCGAGGTTCAGCGCGTCGGCGACGGCCTCCGCCTCGGTCGCGTAGGGGTAGAAGCGCGTACCGCCCAGGGCGGGGCCCAGCGCGGTGTTGTGGATGGCGATCACGGCCTTCAGGCCGCTGGCGCGGTCCTGGCAGAGCACGACTTGCTCATGTCCGCCCTGGTCCGAGTGGAACAGGGTGTGCAGTACATCAGCAGGTGCGCCGGTTACGTCGGTCACTGTGGTGACTCCTGAAGCAAGTAGCGGCGGGTGGAGACCAGTCCCCTGGGGTCCCCCCGCGCTTTTGGCAGAGGGGGAGGGTGGCGGGGCCTGTGAGGACGAGATTAGAGCCTGTGGGCCCCGTCATCCCCGCAGTGCGGAGGATCACTTACCGCCCGGAGGCGTCCGTGCGACGATTTGCATGGATTTCCCGCGCGTTCGTCAGCGGGTTCGGCAGGTTTTCCCGGTGGTGGGCGGGGGAGGGAGCAGGCGTGCCCAAGGTGTCCTCGGTGATCGTCCCGTACGCGACGTACCTCCGCGTCTACGAACCCCTGGCCGCCTTCCCCGAGCCGGAGCGCACCCACTGGGCGCGCTACGCCCGACGCCAGGACCGTCCCTCCTACCAGGACGAACTGCGCCGTTCCCTGGCCGACTTGGTGCCCACCCCGCCCATCCCGGTCCCGGTGCACGAGAGCAGCGACGCGTTCGTGCTCGACGTGGACGGCGTGGTGTGCGTGTGCCCGTGGCGTACCCGGCTGCGCGGCTGGCAGGCCCTCCAGGAGCTGCCCGAGGAGCTCCCCAAGCCGGTTCTGGACGCGGCCCTGCCCGAGTTCGTACGGCGTCAGGCGACCAACGACTACGAGCGCTGGCTGGTGCGCAACCCGGACGCCCGCCCCTGGATCCGCACCGCCACCTGGCAGGTGCCGCTGCACTGGTTCGTGCTGGTCTCGGACGAGGAGCGGCGCTTCGACAAGGGCTCCGGCGAGATCCCGCCGATGCTGCGCTACCGCACGCCGATGGTGCAGGCCCGGCGCCGGGTCGCGCGGGGGCTGAGGACTCTCAGGGAGTCCCTCGACGAGGGCCCGCTCATCGACGGCCTGATGGACGTCGGACGCTGGCTGGAGGAGTTCCACCCGCGCTCGCTGGTCGAGCTGGACTACGGCGGTCTGGTGCACACCCTGCCGGCCGGCGCGCTCGAGGACGACCACTCGGCGGCCGACGTGGCCGAGGGCATCGAGGCGCTGCGGCACGGCGACGGGGCTTCGGCGGGGGAGGCGTACGGCCGGCTCGTGGAGCGCTGGCGGTCGGTCAGGGACCGGCGTTCGGCGAACTGAATACCCGTAGGTAACGAACTGGCGTTTGACGAATCGCCCGTTTTGGGGTTTCGTCCTGCCACCGAGGTTCCTGAGGTTTCGTCAACATCGGACGTACGCCCCGATCCGGGCTTATGTGTCGAGCGTGACGGAACGCACGTACCCGGCCCTTGCGTCGCTTGCCCCTCCTCATGCCAAAATAGGACAAGGAGTCCGGGGAGGACTCCGTCCGCATTGCACGCTTTGTGGGGGGTCTGGTGACTCCTGCACGCCACTGTGACTGATCGTCACAGTGGCGTGACTGTCCGCTATGGCATGGTCCATCGGCATCCGTTCGCTGATGAACACCTGGAGGGCAATTCCATCGGTTTGGCCGACGCGGCTGGACAGATGGTGTAGTTGTAGTGCCGAGGACAAGCCGTTCGTCCTATAACCGACTCGACTCGCGTCCGCCATTTCGGGCAACGCGGGTCAAGGTGCAGAATTTAGAGGAAAGAACCGAGAACGATCGGTTCTCCCGAGGAGGCCGCTCATGACCGCTCGCACCCCTGATGCCGAGCCGCTGCTGACCCCGGCTGAGGTCGCCACCATGTTCCGTGTCGACCCCAAGACGGTCACGCGGTGGGCGAAGGCCGGCAAGCTCACTTCGATCCGTACGCTCGGCGGGCACCGCCGCTACCGCGAGGCGGAGGTCCGTGCACTGCTGGCGGGCATCCCGCAGCAGCGCAGCGAGGCCTGACAACTCCATATCAGGGCAAATCGGCAGGTCCCCAAACTGCGCCGAGGTGCCCGAACCCTAGCTCCAAGCGACGCGGGTTCTGCCCCAACAGAGCCCACGCCCAAGCTCATCCGGGCTTCCCAAGCAAGTTGTGAACAGGGTGCGTCGTCGATCGCGCTGGACTCCGCCGGGTCCAGCGCGATCTTTTTTGTGCGCGTGGAGTGCCGGAACGGCGGTCCTGTGAGCGGGCTTGTCGGAGTCTGGGGAGGCCTGTCGCATCTCCTGTGGGCGGCGGTCGGGAGACGGCTGGGCGGGGCCTCCGGGGGTAGTGCAATTGCACATATTAAATTGACCAGTTGTAGGTGAGGCGTAAGTACCGCGGTTTCAGAAACTCATGCGGTGACACCCGTCACATGTCAGAGTCCTTGTTACCGCCGGTGCCCGTGCGCTAAAGGGTGCACGCGCTCCATCACCCCACTCCGGTACGGCTGTTGGGGCCGTCGAAGGTCACGCACCGGCGGGGCTCTCGTCCTCGACGACGTCCTCCGGCACCTCGACGACTCTGGGCCCGCCGTCCATCGCCAGCCGCAGCAGGTGGTGGCAGATCGGGCAGTGGCGGGTCAGATGGCGATACGACGAAGCAGCCGACAGATGCGCGCGGAGCAACGCCCGCGTCTCATGCCTCGCCGAACCCGCCATACGCCACCTCCAGGGCCGCACCGGGAACGGGCCCTGGTCTCTGGGTACCGTCGCCGGCCAACCCCGTCAAGACGGCCTGCCCCTCCACGGGACGCCGGGGGCATGGCGAAGGGGCCCGCATCCCATACCGGGATGCGGGCCCCTCTTCCTTCCACTGCGGTCCTGACGGGATTTGAACCCGCGGCCTCCACCTTGACAGGGTGGCGAGCACTCCAAACT
>NZ_JBEXCS010000160.1:0-12305 GCF_040605395.1 Streptomyces sp. NPDC005648
TGGCCCCACTCGGACACTGAGCAACCGACCAGGCCCTCCACGACAGCCCCTGGGCCACCCCCAGGGCCTGTCGCGACAGCCCCTAGGCCTGCTGCCGCATCGCGTATCTGGCGTGCACCGCAGCGATCCTCGTCGCGGGGCTGGGAGCCGCCCCGCCCCGCTCCGCGCCCCGGACCCATCTGGTCTTCCCCGGGCAATCCATCCAGAAGGCGGTCGACGCCGCCCGGCCCGGGGACACCGTGCTGGTGACATCCGGCACCTACCGCGAGAGCGTGAAGGTGACCACCCCGCACCTCACCCTGCGGGGCATGGGCCCCGGCACGGTCGTCGAACCCGCCCTGACGAAGGCCGCGGACAGCTGCGCCGACAACGGCAACGGCATCTGTGTGATCGGCACCAAGGACAAGAACGTCGAGGGCGTCACCGTGGCCTCCCTGACGGTGACCGGCTTCACCCGCACCGGCGTCTTCGGCATGGCCACCGACGGGATGACCGTGCAGAACGTGACCGCCGTGAAGAACGGCGTGTGGGGCATCGCCCAGGAGCGATCGGTGCGCGGTGTCATCCGCGGCAACACCGCCCGGGACAACGGCGACGCGGGCCTCTTCTTCGCCAACACCATCAAGGCCGAGGCAGGCGCCACCGACACCCAGGGCACGCTGGTCGCGCACAACCGGCTCGAAGGCAACCGGATCGGCATCACCGTCCGCCGGCTGCGGGACCTCACGGTCGCCGGCAACCACCTCACCGGCAACTGCGCCGCGGTGTTCGTCGTCGGCGACGAGAACACGCCCAAGGCCGGCGATCTCACCGTGCGTGACAACCGCATCGTGCGCAACAACAAGTCCTGTCCCAAGACCGACCGGCTGCCCGCCATCCAGGGCTCCGGCATCGTCCTGACCGGCGCCGAGGACACGCTGATCACCCGGAACACCATCACCGGCAACGTCGGCGACTCCCCGCTGTCCGGCGGCATCGTCCTGTTCAGGAGCTTCGTGGGCGTCACCAGCGACCGGAACCGGATCAGCGACAACCGGCTGGAGGGCAACGCCCCGGCCGACCTCGTCAACACCGACCCCGGCAAGGACAACACCTTCGCCGGCAACACCTGCAAGGCGTCCAGGCCCGCGGGCCTGTGCTGACCGACCACATCACCCAACTCCAGGAAGGGAGGCGGCACATGACGACCGCACCGACCACCACCCCGCCGTCCATGCGGCTGAGAGAACTCGTCTTCGGGGCGGCCTGCGCCGCCGCCCTGCGCGCGGCGGCCCGGCTCAAGGTCGCCGACGCCCTCGGTGACAGCCCCATGACCGTGCAGGACCTCGCCGCCGCGGTGAAGACCGAACCCAAGCCGCTGCTGCGGCTGCTGCGGGCGCTGTCCTGCTACGGCGTCTTCACCGAGCAGGCGGACGGGACCATCGCACACACCGACCTGTCCCGGCTGCTGCGCGAGGACGACCCGCACAGCCTGCGCGCCATCGCGATGTGGTGCACCGAACCGTGGACCTGGGACGCCTGGCCGAAGCTCGACGAGGCCGTGCGCAGTGGCCGCAACGTCGTCCAGGACCTGTACGGCAAGGAGTTCTTCCACTACCTCAACGAGGACGCCCCCGAATCGGCGGACGTCTTCAACCGCGCCATGACCACCTCCAGCGTCCAGTCGGCCAGGGACGTCGCCGATCTCCTCGACCTCACCGGCAGCACCTCGGTGGCGGACATCGGGGGAGGCCAGGGGCACGTCGTGGCGAGCCTGCTGGAGAAGTACCCGTCGATGCACGGCACCCTGCTCGACCTGCCGCGTGTGGTGCGCAACGCCGACGCGCGGCTGCGGCCGGGCGGCGCCCTCGCGGACCGGGTGGACATCGTGGGCGGCGACTGCCGGGAGGCCGTCCCGGTGCGGGCGGACGTCTACGTCATCAAGAACATCCTGGAATGGGACGACGAGAGCACCGCCCGCACCCTGCGCAACGTCCGTGAGGCGGGCGGCCCCGGAACCCGGGTCGTGGTCATCGAGAACCTCGTCGACGACACCCCCTCCATGCGCTTCAGCACCGCCATGGACCTGTTGCTGTTGCTCAACGTCGGCGGCGCGAAGCACACCACCGACAGCATGGTCAGCCGGCTGACCGCCGCGGGCCTGGTCATCGACGACATCAGCCCCGTCAACCCCTACCTGCACGCCTTCGACTGCCACGTCCCCGGCTGAACCCACCCGCGACGCACCGGTCGCCGGACCCCCGACGCTGCGGGTCCGGCGACCGGTGCGGTGCTTCGTCAGCCGGCCGGGTCGCGCTCCCAGAGATAGAAGCGCTGCGCCATGGCGTCCTTCGGGGAACGCCAGGTCTCGGGGTCGTACGCGCTGACGTACGACGCGAGACGCTCGCTGACGCCCCGGAACTCCGGGTGGTCGGTGATCTTGGCGATCGCGGGTCCGGGCTCGCGCTCGGACTCGATGAGATGCATGTACACGTCGCCGAACTGGAACAGACTGCGCCGGACGACCCCGACGAGGTGCGGCAGCTCTCCCCGGTCGGACTCGTCGAAGATCTTGGCGATGTCCGGGGCCGAGCCCGGTGCCATCCGGGCGACGATCAACGCCTGGTGCATGGGATGTCCTCCGTCCGGCTCAGTCGGTCAGGCCGGGCGTGAGGCCCCGCTCGGCGGCGGCCTTCTCGATCCGGTCCCGGATCAGGGCCAGCTGGACCTTGGAGTTGCGGTTGATGTTGTCGGTCATCCAGTCGTCGTCGACCGGCGCCTCGGGCTTCATCGCGAAGTCCTGCGTCCAGATCATCCGCGTGCCCTGGGGGACCTCCTCGTAGCGCCACAGGATGTTCATGTGGTCGAAGGGGCCCGTCTCGACCCGGCGCGCCCTGACGGTGAGCGCCTCGCGGTCCGTCTCCCGCTCCGAGACCCAGCTCCACACCGTGCCGTTCTCGTCGGGGTGCATCGTCAGCCGGAAGGTGACCTTGTCGCCCTCCCGGGAGAGGATCTCGGCCGAGGCGTACTCGCTGAACAGCCGCGGCCAGCCGGCCACGTCGTTGGTGATGTCCCACACCAGGTCGACCGGAGCGGCGATGGTGATCTCGTTCTCGGTGTGCCCGCTCATGTCACGCCCCCGCCATCAGAGCGCTGTTGACCTGGTCGAGGAAGATCCGAGGCGTCTTGCTGCGCTCGGCGTCCGGCGGCATCGGCGTGCCGTACCGGTTCTCCAGCTCTCCTACGATGCCCAGCAGACCCAGCGAGTCGACGCCGAGGGTGTCGAAGCCGGAGTCGTACTTCTGCTGGAGCTGCTCGGGCGCGACGGTGACACCGGCGGCCTTCTTCATCAGTTCGGCGAGCTCTTCCACCGTGATGCTCTCACTCATACGGTTGTTCTCCCTTGCTCCTTGACGGTTCGTCACCGGACTTGTGTGGCGCCGTGCCGCAGCACCAGCGCCGAGTTCGACCCCATGAGCCCTCGGCTGAGGACCAGTGCCGTACGCGGCTCGGCGGCGCGGGCGCGGCCGACCACGAGGTCGAGGTCATGGCAGATGTCGAAGACGTTCGGGGTGGGCGGGATCACGCCGTGCCCCATCGCGAGCACCGCCGCCGCGACGTCCAGGACGGGTGCGGCGCCGTAGCCGCGGCCGATCCCGGTCTTCGGCGCCGTGACCGGGACCCGTCGGCCGTGCCTGCCCAGCGCGTCCGCGATCGCCAGGGCCTCGGCGCGGTCCGCCTCCAGCACCCCGAGGGCGTCGGCGAAGACCACGTCGATCTCCTCCGGGGCGCAGTCGGCCTCGGCCAGCGCACCGCGGATGGCGTGCGCGAGTCCGTCCCGGGACTGCTCCCAGCGGCCGGCCCCGGTGAACGTCGCCGCATGCCCGGCGAGCCACGCCCGTACCTCGACGCCACGCTCCCGCGCCGACCGCTCGTCCTCCACCACCAGCATCGCGCCGCCCTCGGCGGGCACGAAACCGCAGGCCGCCGTGGTGAACGGACGGTAGGCACGCGCCGGGTCGGCCTCGGTGCTCAGCTCCGGATAGCCGAGCTGGCACACCATCGAGTACGGGGCGAGCGGTGCCTCGGTGGAGCCGGCCACCACCGCGTCGGTGCCGCGGCGCACCGCGCGTGCCGCGTGCGCGAGGGCGTCCAGGCCGCCCGCCTCGTCGGAGGCGACCACACCGCACGGGCCCTTGAACCCGCGGCGGATGGAGATCTGGCCGGTACTGGCGGCGTAGAACCAGGCGATGGACTGGTACGGGCCGACGAAGCGGCTGCCCTTGCCCCACAGCTGCTGCAGCTCCCGCTGCCCGAACTCACCGCCACCCGAACCGGCCGCGGTGACCACGCCGATCGAGAACGGCGCGGCCTCGGTGTCGGCGCGGCCGAGCCCGGCGTCGTCCAGCGCCCGGTCGGCGGCCGCGAGCGCGAAGTGCGTGAAGCGGTCGGTCTGGACGAGGTACCGCTCCTCGACGGCCGAGTCGGCCTCGAAGTCGCGGACCTCGCCCGCCACCCGCAGCGGCAGGTGCTCACAGCCCTCGCGGGTGACCCGGTCGAGGACGCTGATGCCCGCCTCGGTGGACTTCCAGAAGGCGTCGGTGCCGTTCCCGTTGGGCGCGACCACGCCGATTCCGGTGACGGCGACACGTCGTGGAAGGGGTTCGCTCATCGTGTCTGCTCCCTCGGCCGGGACAGGACCACCGCGGACTGGAAGCCGCCGAACCCGCTGCCGACGGAGAGCACGCTGTCCAGGCGGCGCTCGCGGGCCGTGCGCGGGACGTAGTCCAGATCGCACTCGGGGTCCGGGGTCTCGTAGTTCGCGGTGGGCGGTACGACCTGGTGGGCCAGGGCCAGCACACAGGCGGCGACCTCGATCGCGCCGATCGCGCCCAGGGAGTGGCCCACCATGGACTTGATGGAGCTCATGGGCGTGTCGTAGGCGTGCGCGCCCAGGGCCCGTTTGACGGCGGCGGTCTCGTGCCGGTCGTTCTGCTGGGTGCCCGACCCGTGCGCGTTGACGTAGTCGATCGCCGTCGGGTCGAGACGGGCGTGGTCGAGGGCATGTTCGATGGCGCGGGCCATCTCCAGGCCTTCGCAGGTCAGACCAGTCATGTGGTAGGCGTTGCCGAAGGTGGCGTAGCCGCTGAGCTCGCAGTACACGTGGGCGCCGCGGGCCCGCGCGTGCTCGAGGTCCTCCAGGACCAGTACGGCACCGCCCTCGCCCATGACGAAGCCGTTGCGGTCGGCGTCGAAGGGGCGGGAGGCGTGGGCCGGGTCGTCGTTGTTGGGGGAGGTGGCCTTGATCGCGTCGAAGCAGGCCATGGTGATCGGGGAGATCGGTGAGTCCGACGCGCCGGCTATGCACACATCGGCCCGGCCCTCCTCGATCGTGTGGAAGGCGTAGCCGACCGCGTCCAGACCCGAGGTGCAGCCCGTGGAGACGGTCTGTACCGGCCCGCACGCCCCGAACCGTTCGGCCACCGCCGCGGCCAGCGTGCTGGGCGCGAAGGCACGGTGCAGATGGGGTTCGGCCTCCCGGTGGTCCACGTCCCAGCGCTCACCGCGGTGGCTGACGAGGACGTAGTCGTGCTCCAGGCGGGTGGTGCCGCCGACCGCGGTGCCCAGGCAGACACCGACCCGCCAGGGGTCCTCGCGGCCGAGGTCGAGGCCGGAGTCCCGGACCGCTTCGTCCCCGGCGACCATCGCGAACTGGATGTAGCGGTCGCTGCGCGCGATCTGCTCCGCGTCCAGTCCGTGCGCCGCGGGGTCGAAGTCGCACTCGGCGGCGATCCGGGAGCGCAGTCCGGCCGGGTCGAAGAAGGTGATGCCCCGGGTCGCGGTCCGGCCCTCCGACAGCAGGTTCCAGAACGCCGGTACACCTATGCCGCCCGGGGCGACGACGCCTATGCCGGTGACCGCCACACGCCGGCTCATGAGGCGACCTGTTCTCGGCCCGCCACCGGCGCGGCGTCCGTCTCCTCGGTGTCCACATGTCCGAGCGGCGGTGTCGGGGCCAGCGGCCCGAGGTGGAAGACGATCCGCGCCTCGACCTTGCCGACGTTGCGGAAGCGGTGGCGCATATGGGCGGGGATCATCAGGCCCTGCTCGGGCTGCAGCGGATGCGGCTCGCCGTCCAGATCCACTTCCAGCTGCCCGCACAGCACGTACACGAACTCCTCGGAGTACGGGTGGTAGTGCTCACCGATGCGGTCGCCGGGCTGCACGATGGCCACACCCATGAAACCGCTGGTGGAGCCGACCGTGGCGGGGGAGAGCAGGGCGCGCAGATCGCCGCCGCGGCGGGTGTTGGGCTCGATCTCGCTCAGGGCCACGATTCTGGGCCGGGATGTAGTCACGACATTGCTCCGATCATGCGCTGCACGGGCAGGTGGGGGGCGTGGCCGTCGCGGGCCGGCGATCAGGCGTCGGGCGAACGGCGGTCGGTGACGAAGTCCATACGGGCGGCTTCGAGCACCCGTGTGAGATCGCCGTCCGGGAAGGTGGTCAGCTCGGCGACCAGACCGGGCTCGGTCAGGCCGAGGAACGGCGCGGGGGCGGCGGTGTCGAGCGCGCCCCGCACATCGATCAACCGGACCACGACGTCGTCGCGCTGGAAGATCGTGCTGCGCAGGACGGTGCTGTGCGGGTCCCCGGCCGCGGCCTCGTCGTGCCGGGCGAGCAGCTCGGCCAGCCGCATGCCCTCGCCGGGCCTGGCCGGGTAGTACAGGGCGTGCCGCTCGGCCTGCACATCCTCCTGCTGCGCCGTGACATGGTGCACGGCGGGCAGGGCCGCACGGGTGAAGAACATCCGGGCCGACTCGGGGTCGTCGAGGTCCCGGTGCTGCTCCAGATGGGGGTTGATGAGCTCCTCGACGGCACGGACCTCGGGCTGGCGGGCGACGTGCCGCAGTGCGGCGAGCAGGTCGCCGCGGACCTCGATGGCCCGCACGACCCGGTTGCCGTGCATGAACAGCGAGGTGCGGCACAGCCGGGTGGTGTCGTCGACCCTCGGCTCGGGGGAGGCGTAGTCGGCGAGGATCTTGGCGACCGTCTTCTCGCTGCCGGGTTTCACGGTGAAGGTGAGCGCGTGCCGGATCACACCGTCGCCGATGCGGGGCGAGCTCTGCAGCCGACGCTTGACATCGTTGTCGGAAGCCGGGCCGCCGGTCTCGCGGACGACGTGGAAACGCAGCGAGCGGGTGTCGCGGACACAGCTGTGCAGGGGCTCCACCATCCGCACATGCTCCTCGCTGTTGACCCAGGCGAGGAACGGCGGGGCGCTCTCCCACTCACTGGTGATCAGCCACTGCGAGGGGTTCTCGATGGACTGGCACAGCTGGTCGCTGACATGCCCGGGCACGGAGGCGACCTGGTGGCAGAGCTGCTCGTACGCCTGCAGGAACTGCTGCTGGGCGCCGTCGTAGACATCCACGAGCAGCACGACCCGCAGCCGGGAGCCGTCGAACACGGACTGGGACACACGGGGCGCCGTCTGGGGGGTCGGCCGGCCCTGGGCACGTTCGGACGTGGTGGTCATCCTGGGCACTTCTCCTTCTCGGGCGGGGCCTTGACGGCCCGGGTGGACGGCGGACGTCGGCCGCGGGGGAGCGACGTCGGCGTTCCTCGATCCTGTGCCCGTCCTGTGCGGCGCGCGACTTGCGTGCACTGGGTGGGTGACAGCGGCCTCACACCAGGTGGGCGAAGACCACCAGGTTGTCCGTGTAGTCGCGCACCGTACGGTCGTAGTCGCCCGCGCAGGTGATCAGCCTGACCTGCGCCTGGTCGGTGTCGCCGTAGACCCGCTCACTGGGGAAGGCGTCCTTGGCGAAGGTCTCCGCGCTGTCGACCTGGAAGGAGGCGGTACGGCCGTCCGCGCGCTCCACGGAGAAGACGTCCCCCTTGCGCAGCTCGTTGAGGCCGGCGAAGACGGCGGCGGACGTCTTGGTGTCGACGTGCCCGGCGATGATCGCGGTGCCGGCCTGGCCGGGGGCGGCCCCCTTCGCGTACCAGCCCACGAGGTTGGTGTCGGCGGCCGGGGGCGGCTGGAGCTGTCCGGTCGGGCCGAGGGCGAGGTCGGTGAAGGGCGCGTCCACCCCGATCTTGGGGATGCGCAGTCGCACCGGCTTCGACCAGGGGAGATGCGGTCCCGCGGAGCTCGTCGTGGGGGACGCCTCGACGGGCGCCGCCGGCGCCGCGGGCGCCGCGGCCGACGGGGCGGCCTGGCCGGCGTGCGGCGCGCGGGGGTCGTCGGGCGTCGTGCCATGTCCCGCGATCAGCGTGACGGCCAGCAGCAGCGCGCCCGCGGCCCAGATCATGACGGAGCTCGTGCGGGAGCCCTGCTCGGCGGAGGCCGGTGCGCCGCCGGACGGGGGAGGGGAAGGAACTGCCATCGGAAGAGCACCTCACTCGGGCACGGCGGTCGAGCGGACGGGAGGGGCGCGACGCGGGCCGGGCCGCCACCGTGCGACGACGGGTGGCGGCCACGGCTGCTCTATCGCGTCCGGCATGGCTAGGCCACGCTTCCGGCGGTCTTCCTGCGACGCGCCGCGTACAGACCGGTTCCGGCGACGGCCAGGACGGCCAGTCCGCCCGCGGTCACCGTCGGCATGGCGAGCGCTCCGCCACCGGTGTGCATACCGCCGTGCGGCTTGTCGTGCTCGCCGCTCCAGCCGTCGGAGCTGCTGGAGCTGGACGAGCCCTTGTCGTGGTCACCGCTCCAGCCGTCCGAGTTGCTGGAGCTCGAGGACCCCTTGTCGTGGTCGCCGCTCCACCCGCTGGAGTCGCTGCTGCTCGACGAGCCGCTGCCGTGGTCCTTGTAGGTGTTCGGGTCGAACTTGGGGTCGCGGGCGTTGTCCGAGCCGTCCTGGCGAACGGCGGTCAGCGCCCCGCCACCCGTGTGCATGCCGCCGTGCGGACCGTCGTGACTGCTGTCCTTGCCGTGCTCCTTGCCGTGCTCCGTGCTGTGCTCAGTGCTTTGGGAGGAGTCGTCCGAGTTCCAGCCGCCGTCGGCGGCGTACGCGCCGGGTGCGGAGATCGCCAGGACGGCGGAGGCCGCCGCGGTGGCCAGGACCATGCGAGCAGAGCGCATAGGGGATTTTCCTTCCGTCGTGGCCTGGGCAGCTGGCGTCTCGTCAGCTTTAGTGACCCGGCCCCGACGTGAACCACCGTCAGCGGGATGTCGCGCCGCCACCACTCAAGACGATCACGCGGGTGAACGGGCTGGGCCGACCGAGGGTGCCGCGGGGCCGGGAGGGGCCTCGCGGCACCTGACATCAGGTCAGCGCCGTCACCGTCGCCAGGACATGACGCAGCGTCGACTCGGCGTCCGGGACCGGACCCGCCGACCGCCACGCGACGAACCCGTCCGGCCGCACGAGCACGGCACCGCCGCGCTCCACGCCATGACGCTGCGACCAGTCCACGCCGTCCTCGGCCACCAGCTCCGCGTCGGGCCCGCTGCCCACGCGGTACGACGAGACCGGCACGGACATCCGTACGGAGAGACGGCCGGCCGCCTCGTGCCAGTCACCCGCGCCGTCCGCGTCGCTGAGCAGCACCAGGGACCGCTCGTACAGATCGAGGGTGGAAATCCGCTCGCCCTCGTGCCGCACCCACAGATGCGGGGCCCGGCTGCCGGGCTCACCGCTGAGGTCGAGGCCCTCCGGGACGACCGGGGCCATGGAGTCGGCGCCGACCACGGCACCGCGCGGATAGCGGTAGCCGAGAGCCACGTTGAGGATGCCGCGCTGCGGCCCGCCGCCTCCGCCGGCGCCGGGCGGCGGGGCGAAACCGGGGTGGCTGTGCTCCGCCGACCGGGCGGCGGCACGGGCGCTGGTCGCCTCCGCGACCGGGCGCCGCTCGGCGTCGTAGGAGTCCAGGAGCCCCTCTCCCGCCCAGCCGCCGAGAACCGCCGCCAGCTTCCACGCGAGGTTGTGCGCGTCCTGGATGCCGGTGTTCGACCCGAACGCCCCGGTGGGGGACATCTCGTGGGCCGAGTCACCGGCCAGGAAGACCCGTCCGGACCGGTAGCTGCGCGCGACCCGCTGGGCGGCGTGCCACGGGGCCCGGCCGGTGATCTCCACGTCGAGGTCGCTCACGCCGACGGCACGGCGGATGTGGTCGACGCACCGCTCGTCGGTGAACTCCTCCAGCGTCTCCCCGTTTTCCGGGTGCCAGGGCGCGTGGAAGACCCAGTGCTCCACGTTGTCCACGGGCAGCAGCGCGCCGTCGGCGTCGGGGCTGGTCAGGTAGCAGACGATGAACCGGCGATCGCCCACGACATCGGCCAGCCGGCGGGAGCGGAAGGTGATGCTGACGTTGTGGAACAGGTCCCCGGGCCCGCTCTGGCCGATGCCGAGCTGCTCACGGATCGGGCTGCGGGGACCGTCGGCGGCGACGAGGTAGTCCGCGCGGACGGTGGTGTGCTCGCCCGTCTCCCGGTTCTTGACGAAGGCGGTCACGCCGGTCGGGTCGGTGTCGAAGGACATCAGCTCGCTGGCGAAACGCAGATCGCCGCCGAGCCGTACGGCGTGGTCGAGCAGGACCGGCTCCAGATCGTTCTGGCTGCACAGACACCACCCGCTGGGACTGAACCGGGCCAGCCCGCCGCCCGGGTCCATCTCCCGGAACAGCCACTCGCCCGCGTCGCCCACCAGGGTGGGCGTCTGCAGGATGCCGTGGTTGCCGGACAGGGTCTCCGCGGCCCGATGGATGGCCGGCTCGACACCGGCCACCCGGAACAGTTCCATCGTCCGTACGTTGTTGCCCCGGCCGCGGGGGTGGATCGAGGTGCCGGCGTGCCGCTCGACCAGCGTGTGCCTCACCCCCAGCCGCCCCAGGAACACCGACGTCGACAGACCGACCAGGGAACCGCCGACGATCAGGACCGGGACCTTGTGGATAGGGGTGTCGTCCTGCTCCACCCGTTCGTTCATCGCTCGCCTCCGGCACGTCGTGTCATCGGCCCGGCGACGAAGGGTGCCGGGCCCCCTCATCCATGCCCCGTGGAGCTGACGCCGGGTCAGATTTCACCCGTCCGGTCCGCTGCGGGCGCAGACTTGCGTTCGAGTGCGCTCCAAGCCGTAGCGTCACAGACGGTGCGGCGTACGAGACCCGTGCCCACGGCCCGCACGGCGGGATGCCGGGCGACGGTTTCCGCCGTCAGATGGGTGAGGGACCCGTGCCTCCCGAACGACGAACGAGTTGCAGGAAAGGCTGGAATACGACATGCAGAAGCGCAGTCTGCGAGACCTCCAGGTATCGGCCATCGGCCTGGGGTGCATGGGGATGTCCGCCTTCTACGGATCCACCGACCAGGAAGAGGGCATCGCGACCATCCGGCGCGCCCTCGAGCTCGGCATGAACTTCCTCGACACCGCACAGATGTACGGGCCGCTCACCAATGAGTCGCTCCTGGGCGAGGCGATCCGGGGACACCGCGACGAGTACGTGCTCGCGACGAAGTTCAACTACCGGATGGACAACGCCGTACCCGGCGACATCAGCACCGTCGGCCCGCAGGACGGCTCGGCCGAGCACGTCCGCAGCTCGGTCCACGGTTCCCTGGAGCGCCTCGGTACCGACCACATCGACCTCTACTACCAGCACCGTGTCGACCCGAACGTGCCCATCGAGGAGACCGTCGGCGCCCTCGCCGAACTGGTCGCCGAGGGCAAGGTGCGCCACATCGGGCTCAGCGAGGCGAGCGCGGAGACCATCCGCCGCGCCCACGCGGTGCACCCCGTCACCGCCGTGCAGAGCGAGTACTCCCTGTGGTCCCGGGACGTCGAGGCCGAGGTGCTGCCCGCCTGCCGGGAACTGGGCATCGGCTTCGTGCCGTACTCACCGCTCGGCCGCGGCTTCCTCGCCGGCCGGTTCACCTCGCCCGAGGACCTCGACGCGAACGACTGGCGCCGCCAGAACCCGCGCTTCCAGGACGCCAACATCGAGGCCAACCAGCGGCTGGCCGTGAAGGTCAAGGAGATCGCGGCCGAGAAGGACGTGACCCCGGCCCAGCTCGCCATCGCCTGGGTGCTCGCCCAGGGCGAGGACCTGGTCCCGATCCCCGGCACCAAGCGCCGCACCTACCTGGAGCAGAACGCCGGCGCGGCCGACATCACCCTGAGCAAGGACGACCTGGCCCGCATCGACGCCGAGCTGCCCCAGGCCTCGGGGGAGCGGTACGACGAGGCCGGGATGCGCTCCGTCAACCGCTAGCCGGAAGGCGTACGCCCCCTCGGGGCGCCCGCCGCGACACCACCCGCGACGTCGACGGCACGGTCCGCGCGCCGCTCGACGAGCAGGGTGTCGTACGAGGTGCGGCT
>NZ_JBEXCS010000161.1:0-10971 GCF_040605395.1 Streptomyces sp. NPDC005648
GGGTCATGTCGGCGTCATCCCCGCCGTCCGGCGCCCGGGCGCGGGCTTTGTCCTCGTGGACCCACTTTCGCAGCGTCCTCGCCACCGACGTGGACAACCCCCTGCTCGGACCGCACGGCACCGCCGCCGTCTACGGCCCGCAGAAGGGGGCGACCGAGGACGACGTACGGGAGCTGGACGCGGCCCTGTCCCATTTCGTACGACGACTCGAAGCGGCCGGAGTCCCCGACGCCGCCGGTCTCGCCCGCACCGCCGGGGCCGGCGCGGCCGGCGGGCTTGGATACGCGGGCATGCTGCTGGGCGGACAGGTGCGCTCGGGAGCCGAGTACTTCCTGGAGCTGCTCGGCGCCGACGAACTGCTCGCGGACGCCGACTTCGTCGTCACCGGAGAGGGCAGCCTCGACGAGCAGTCACTGGCGGGCAAGCTGCCGGTCGCGCTCGCGGGACGGGCCCGGCGGTGGGGCGTCCCGGTGCACGCCGTCGCGGGCCGCTGCACCCTGCCTCCGGAACGCGGCGCCGCCCACTTCGACTCCGTACAGGCTCTCACCGAGCTGACGGACGAGGACTGCGCCCACGACAGCGCGCTGTCAGCGCGGCTGCTCGCCCAGTGCGGGCGCGCCCTCGCAGAGCGGTGGACGGGAGGCCCCGCCGGATAGGTTGGCTCTGCCCTGAGCCTGTGCGTCAGGCCGTGGGGGAGACTCGCGCATCGATCGGCGGAGGCAGCGTGGACGCCCGGCAGTTGGAGTACTTCCTGGCCATCGTGGAGCACGGCGGCTTCAGCAAGGCCGCCGCCGCGCTCCATGTGGCCCAGCCGTCGCTGTCGCAGGCCATGGCCAACCTGGAGGCCGACCTCGGAGTGGCCCTCTTCCACCGTGTGGGCCGCGGCGTCGTGGTGAGCGAGGCGGGCCGGGAACTGCTGGAGCCCAGCCGGCGTGTGCTGCGCGACCTCGCCGCCGTACGCGACACCGCCGCCGCGCTCACCGGGCTGCACGGCGGCAGCGTCGAGGTGGCCACCATGCCGTCGCCCGGCATCGAGCCGCTGACCACCCTCGTCCACCGATTCGCCGAGCTGCACCCTTCCGTGACGGTGAGCACGCATGCCGCCTTCACTCCCGACGAGGTCGTCTCGCTGGTCCGCGACGGGACCTGCGAACTGGGCCTGCTCGGCTCCTCCAGCCCCCTCAACCCGGCCGGCCTCGACGTCCTGCATGTCGAGGACCAGCCGTTCGTGGTCGTCGCCGCGCCCGGTGGGGCCATCGAGGACGACATCACCATCCGGCCCGATCAGCTGGCCGGGCAGAAGCTCATCGCCTCCCGCACCGGCAGCCTGATGCGTCACATCGTCGACGACATCACCGCGGGCGGCACCGGCACGGAGATCGTGACCGTCGTCGACCACCGCACCTCGATCCTGCCGCTGGTCCTGACCGGCGTCGGGATCGCCGTGCTGCCCTCCTCCTGGACTCGGCTGGCCCGTCGCTGCGGAGCCGTGGTCGCCCCCATCGAACCGACCGCCCACCTCCATGTGGCGATGGTCAGTCTGCCCGCGCACCTCACCCCGGGCGCACGCGCCTTCCTCGCCCTGACCGAGTCCCTGGCCCGACGCCGCTCCCGCGACACCTGACACGGCGGCTGCCGTGGGACCGATCGGCTGCGCCTATACGTCGCATCGGAACCTGGTCTTGGACGCCGTAGGACCGCCCTGTGTTGACTCGAAAGCGGTCCCACCACAGCGAGCCGGAGGCACGACATGACCACCGCACCCCGCACGTTCCGCATCGCCGCCATCCCCGCCGACGGGGTCGGCAAGGAGGTCGTCGCCGCAGGACGGGCCGTCCTCGACGCGCTGGCCGAGGACTCCGGCGGCGCCTTCGCGTTCGAGTGGGAGGAGTTCGACTGGGGCTGCGAGTACTACGGGCGCACGGGCCGGATGATGGACGAGGACGGCCTGGAGCGGCTGAAGGACTTCGACGCCATCTACTTCGGTGCCGTCGGCTGGCCCACCGTCCCCGACCACATCAGCCTGTGGGGGCTGCGGCTGCGGATCTGCCAGAGCTTCGACCAGTGGGCCAACGTCCGGCCCGTGCACTTCCTGCCCGGGGTCACCAGCCCGCTGCGCAAGGCCGACGACACCGAGCTGGACTGGGTCGTCGTCCGCGAGAACAGCGAGGGCGAGTACGCGGGACTGGGCGGCCGCAACCTCGGCGGCCGCGGTCCGGGCGGCGAAGTCGCCGTCCAGTCGGCCCTGTTCACCGAGGTCGGCTGTGAGCGCATCATGCGCTTCGCCTTCGACCTCGCCCGCACGCGCGACCGCCGCAAGGTGTCGTCCGTGACGAAGAGCAACGCCCAGCAGTACGGGATGGTCCTGTGGGACGACGTCTTCAAGCGGGTCGCCGCCGACTACCCGGACGTGGAGACGGAGAGCGTCCTGGTCGACGCGATGTCGGCGAAGTTCGTGCTCAGGCCCGAGGACCTCTCGGTCGTCGTGGCCTCCAACCTCAACGCCGACATCCTCTCCGACCTCGGCAGCGCCCTGGCGGGCAGCCTGGGCCTGGCGGCCAGCGCCAACCTCAACCCCGAGCGCCGCTTCCCCAGCATGTTCGAGCCGGTCCACGGCTCCGCCCCCGACATCGCGGGCCAGGGCCTGGCCAACCCGATCGGCGCGGTCGGCAGCGCGGCCCTCATGCTGGACCACTTCGGTCTGCCGGAGCAGGCGGCCCGCCTGAACAAGGCGATCGAGACGACGACGGCCGCGGGCATCCTGACGCGTGACGTGGGCGGCACCGCCTCCACGGAGGACGTCACCAAGGCCCTCATCGACGCGCTGACCGCCTGAGGACCCCCGGCACAGCCCGCGTTGCCGGGGCGCCCGGAGCACGACGAGTCTCCGGGCGCCCCGGCCTCGATCTCTAGAAGAACCCGAGCTTCCTCGGGCTGTACGAGACCAGAAGGTTCTTGGTGTCATCGCCGCCAGGATGATCAGCGGTCCGCCCGGACGCGGCCGCCTTCGCGGGTGACAACACGATCCGCGACAACTCGTGTGTCTCGACGTACCTGTGGAGCAGGGAGTGGACCAAGGGCGCCGACCGGCCGGTGTACACCTGTGGCCGGCAGTTGAAGCGGATCAGCGGTGGTCCAACGGCAAGCCGACGGCGAGATCGGCTCCGTGAACCAGGCCGGTGACACACGGTGAGATCTCGTGTACCCGGCGGCGTCGGCCGCCCATGGGTCGGCATCGCGCCTGATGTGGTGCACTGGGAGGAGAAGGACAGCGAGCCGGCCGACCTCGGCTCCGGCCCCGGTCACCTGCTGCTTCCCCAGGAGCCGCAACCTAGGAGAGGCGATGAAGCCGCCTCCGTTCACGTACTGCGATCCCGAATCCGTCGACGAGGCCGTCGCGCTCAAGAGCGAGTACGGCAGCGCCTCCCTTGTCCTGGCGGGAGGACAGAGCCTGCTCCCCATGCTCACCATGCGGCTGGCCAGACCCGAGGCTCTGATCGACATCAACAAGATCGGTGACCTGCAGAAGATCGAGCGCCGCGCCGACATGCTGGAAGTCGGCGCCGGGGTGCGCCAGTACGAGCTGGAGGACCACCCGCTGGTCGGCGAACTGGTCCCGCTGCTGCCGGCGGCCACGCGCCACATCGGCCATCTCGAGATCCGCCACCGTGGCACGGTCGGCGGCAGCGTGGCGCACGCCGACCCCGCCTCCGAGCTGCCGTGCACGGCGGTGGCACTCGACGCGACGGTGGTCGTGCGGGGGCCGTACGACACCCGCACCATCGAGGCCCGGGACTTCTTCCAGGGCCGTATGATCACGGCGCTGGAGCCCGTGGAGGTCCTTGTCGCCGTCCGCTACCCGGTGACGCCGCGCACCGCGGGGCACGCCTTCGTGGAGGTGGCCCGGCGCGATGGCGACTTCGCGCTCGCCGGCGCCGCCGCGCTGGTGGACCTCGACGAGGACGGCCGCTTCAGCTCCGTCGCCGTCGGCGTCTCGGGCATCTCCGACACGCCGGTCCGCGCATTCGCCGTTGAGGCCGCGCTGATCGGTGCTGTCCCGAGCGAGGAGAACATCACCAGGGCCGCCGAGGAGATCGTGCCCTGGGTGGTCTCGGGGGACGACCAGCAGGCAACGCATGCGTACCGCCAACACCTCGCCGCCGTCGTGGTGCGGCGAGCGCTCACCGCGGCCGTGGCGCGCGCCCGAGAGAGGAGCGACGCGAAGTGACGACCTCCACCGCCGCCAAGTACGTCCTGGCCCGCCGGATCGTGACCGTGCGCGTCAACGGGCGGGGCGTGGTCCGCGAAGTGTCGACGCGCACCACGCTCGCCGACTTCCTGCGCGACGAACTCGACCTGGTCAGCGTGCATCTCGGCTGCGAGCACGGCGAGTGCGGATGCTGCACCGTCCTCTTCGACGGACACTCCGTGCGCGCCTGCCTGATGCTGGCCGTCCAGGCGGACGGGCACGCGGTCGAGACCGTCGAGAGCCTGTCCGTCAACCCGGCCGAGCTGCACCCCGTCCAGGAGGCCTTCGCCGAGGAGCAGGGCCTGCAATGCGGCTTCTGCACGCCCGCGATGGTGCTGCGCGCCAAGGAGATCCTCGAGACCGGCCGGGACCTGACCGATGCCGAGGTGCGCCACGAGATCTCCGGGATCCTGTGCCGCTGCACCGGCTACCAGAACATCGTCAACGCGGTTCAGTCCGCCGCCGGCCGACGGCCCCGGGGAGGTCGTGACCCATGACCTACACCTAC
Organism: Streptomyces sp. NPDC005648; assembly: GCF_040605395.1. Classification (NCBI taxonomy): domain Bacteria; kingdom Bacillati; phylum Actinomycetota; class Actinomycetes; order Kitasatosporales; family Streptomycetaceae; genus Streptomyces; species Streptomyces sp. NPDC005648. Next base: position 4,758 of record NZ_JBEXCS010000161.1, read on the forward strand.
ATCGGCAAGGACCGCAGGCGGGTCGAGGATCCCCGGCTGCTGGTCGGCCGCGGCGGCTACATCGCCGACCTCAAAGTGCCGGGAATGCTGCACGCGGCCATCCTGCGCAGCCCTCTCCCCCACGCGTGGATCAGGTCCGTCGACGCCACCGAGGCGCTGAGGCTGCCAGGCGTCGTCGCCGTGCTCACCGGCGAGGACTGCAAGGCGCGAATGAACCCCTGCATGAGCTTCGGCCCGGCCACCGTCACGCAGTACCCGCTGGCCGTGGACAAGGTCCGCTACGTCGGCGAGGCCGTGGCCGCCGTCGTGGCGGAGGACAGGTACGTCGCCGAGGACGGCGTGGACCTGCTGGCGGTCGACTACGAGCAACTCCCGCCGGTCACAGATCCGTTGGCGGCCATGGCGCCCGAGTCCACCCTGCTGCACGAGGAGCACGGCAGCAACATCGGCTACGAGAGGACCTTCGAGTTCGGCGATGTGAACGCCGCGTTCGCCGACGCCGAACTCGTCGTCGAGGACACCCTGCACTGGGGCCGCTCGGCCGGCATGCCGATGGAGACCACGGGCGCGGTGGCCCGGCCCGGCTTCAACGGCGTGCTGGAGATCTACTGCAACTCCCTCAACTTCAGCTACTTCACCTTCCTGATCGCGGCCACCCTGAAAATCCCCTCCAACAAGCTGACGATGAAACCGGTCCCGGCCGGCGGCAGCTTCGGCAGCAAGCTCGCCGCGCACAAGGTGCCCACCCTGGCCGGCTTCCTCGCCCTGCAGACGGGGCGCCCGGTGTCGTACATCGAGGACCGTCTCGACCACCTGACCAACTCCGACCACCACGGTTGCGACCGCTACTACGAAGCCCGCATGGGCTTGCGGGCCGACGGCACGATCGTCGGCCTCGACATCGACGTCGTCGACGACTACGGCGCCTACATGCAGTTCGGCGTCGGCCACCACGGCAACGCCTTCTCCCAGGTCGTCGGCCCGTACCGGTTCCGGGACGTGCGCTACCGGCTGCGGGCCGTGCTCACCAACAAGTGCCAGCAGGGCGCCTACCGCGGCTTCGGCTCCGAGGTGCACAACTGGGTGCTGGAACGGCTGGTCGACCAGGGCGCGGCCCGGCTCGGGCTCGCTCCCGAGGAGATCCGCCGCCGCAACTTCATCCGGCCCGACCAGTTCCCGTACAAGATCCCCGGCGGCAACCTCTACGACAGCGGCGACTACCCCGCCGTACTGGACAAGGCACTGTCGATGATCGACCTCGACCGGTGGCGCGCCGAACAGAAACGGCTGCGGGAGGAGGAGGGGCGTCACGTCGGTATCGGGCTGGCCACGACCCAGGAGCGCAGCGTCTTCAGCGCCACCGAGTTCTGGTTCCTGCTGGAGAAGCCGACCTTCCCGCTCACCTCCAGCCCCGAGAGCGCGACGGTGACCATCGACCCCACCGGGCAGTTCCAGTTGCTGCTGCACTGCCAGTCGATGTGGGGCAACAGCCCCGAGACGGTGGGCGCCACCGTGCTCGCCGAGGAGTTCGGGATCGAGCCGGAGAGCGTCAACGTCCGGTACGCCGACTCCTCCCACGCGCTGCCCGGCACCGGACCCGGCGGCAGCCGCTACACCGCCATGGTGGCCGGCGCGATCCGCGGAGCGTCGCGCAAGCTGCAGGACAAGCTTCTCCGCATCGCCGCGCACACCCTCGAAGTGGCCGCCGCCGACCTCGAACTCGTCGATGCGCGCGTGCAGGTCAGAGGCGAACCGGAGACGGGGCTGACCATCCCCGAACTGGCGGGCACCGCCTACTTCTTCGCGCTCAGCCTGCCCGAGGGCATGACCAGCGGCCTGGAGGAGTCGTACACCTACGACCACCCCTATACGACGCTGCCGGCACCCGACGGCTCCGACCTCGGCGTCTTCTACCCGATCATGGGGCACGCCTGCCACATCGCGGTCGTGGAAGTCGACCCCGACACCGGGATCGTCTCCTTCCTCGACTATGTGGCCGTGCACGACGCGGGGACGATCGTGAACCCCAAGAGCCTGGGCGGCCACGTCACGGGCGGCGCCACGCAGGGCATCGGGACCACGCTCTACGAGGAGTTGGCCTACGACGAGGACGGGCGGTTCCGGTCCTCGACGTTCAGGGACTACCTGATCCCCACCGCGGGTGAGGTCCCGGCTTTTCGCATCGGACACGTCCAGACGCCCTCGCCGTTCACCGAGTACGGCATCAAGGGCGGCGGCGAGGGCGGCCGCATGGTGGCTCCGGCGGCCGTGTCGGCGGCCGTCGACGACGCTCTGCGGGAGTACGGGATGCGGGTGCGGCACGTGCCGGTCAAGCCCTGGGAGATCGCGGCGGCGGTGCAGGAGGGGCGCGTCGCGAAGGGGCCGGTCTGATGTCGGTCAGTGGGCCGGCGGAATGTCCTGCTCGGTCCAGATGCACTTGCCCTCGTCGAGATGGCGTGTGCCCCAGCGCTGGGAGAGGGCGGCCACCAGGTGCAGGCCCCGGCCGCCCTCGTCGGTGAACGCGGCGCGGCGGATGCATGGGCTGGTGAGGCTGCCGTCGTAGACCTCGCAGATCAGCGAGCGGCTGCGCATCAGGCGCAGGCGCAGGGGGCCGCTGGCATGCCGGATCACGTTGCCGACCAGCTCGCTCACCAGGAGTTCGGTGGTCATGGTGAGCTCGTCCAGTCCCCAGACGGCCAGCTGGCTGCGGACGTACTCCCGTGCCTGGCCGGCTGCCCGCGGGTCGTCCGGAAGGCTGCACGAGGCGACTCTGTCGGCAGGTGTGCCCCGGGTGTGGGCGACGAGGAGGACCGCGTCGTCCTTGGTCCGCTCACGTTCGGGCAGCAGAGCCGAGACGATGACGTCGCACAGGTCGTCCAGGCGCGTGGTGGCCTCGGGTCGGTCGCCGGTCGGGAAGTACGAGGTCCGGGCGATCGCCCAGGCCAGCGTCTGTCTGAGCTGGGCCAGTCCCTGGACGATGTCCCGGTTGGCGGATTCGATGAGGCCGTCCGTGCAGAACACGAGAAGGCTCTCGTCCGGCAGCTGCAACTCGTGTGTCTCGAAAGGTGGTTCGGCGGCGCCCAGCGGCGGGTCGCAGGCCAGGTCCGGGCAGTGGACCGTGCCGTCGGGGTGGACGATCGCGGGTGGCAGGTGACCGGCCAGGGAGAGCGTGCAGGTGCGGGTGACGGGGTCGAACACGGCGTACGAGCAGGTGGCGTACTTGTCGTCGCCGAGGTCAAAGACAAGTTCGCTCAGGTGGGTGAGCAGCTCGTCCGGACTCAGTTCGAGGTCGGCCAACGCGCGCACCGCTGTGCGCAGCTGACCCATGACGGCGGCTTCGGCGATGCCGTGCCCCATGACGTCGCCGATCACGATGGCGACCCGGTCACCGGACAGCGGGATCAGGTCGTACCAGTCGCCGCCCACCTCCTCGCCCTGACCCGCGGGCATGTAGCGGGCAGTGGCGAAGGCGGCCGGCAGGGAAGGCAGTGTCCTCGGGAGCAGGCCGCGCTGGAGTTCCTGGGCGCGGGTGTGCTCCGCGTCGTACAACCGGGCCCGCTCCAGTGCCTGTGCGATCAGCCCGCTCAGGGCGATCAGCAGGGTGCGTTCCTCCTCGCTGAAGGAGCGCGGGCGGGAGAAGGAGACGACACAGCAGCCGATCGCGTGCCCGGAGGCGATGAGCGGAAGGAACGCCCAGGCCTTCTTGGCGGAGGCGGACACGAAGTTCTCGAACTGCGGAAAGCGCCGGACGTATTCGGCGGGTGATTCGATGAATCCGGGGGTGCGGGTGCGGAACGTCTCGCTGATCGCCATGTGGGACGTGACCGGGATCCCGTCGATCTGGCGCAGGAATTCCTCGCTGTAACCGACGGATCCGACCACGTGCAGCCAGCCGCCCGCGAGCGCGTTGACCACCAGCCCGTCGGCGCCCACGGGCGGCAGCACGCGGTCGGCGACGGCCTTGACCACGTCGCTGGAGGTGACGGCTTCCGACAGCGCCGCGGTCAGCTCGGTCATCCGGGCGCTCCGCTCGGCCGCGATGCGTTCCCAGCCCCCGGCCGGGGGGACCCCCGTCTCGCTTCGCTCGGCCTGCCCCGGTCGCTCGTCGGTGACGTCGGCGAAGTGGATCGCCAGCCCACCGGTCGGCAACGGGGCCAGCCGTACATGGTGGACGCGCTGGTCGGCCGGCCGGTGGACGTCGAAACTGATCGGCTTTCCTTCGGCGGCCGCGCGCCGGCACTGGACTTCGAGACCGGGGGCGCATCCGGCGGGAATGTCCCACAGAGGGCTGCCCAGCAGCGTCCGGCCGGGGCCGAGGAGCCGCTCGGCCTCCTTGTTGGCGAAGGTGATCCGCCAGTCCTCGGCGACCGTCAGGAATCCGTCCCCCATGGCGCGCAGGGCGGCGAAGGCCGGATCGTACGCGGCCTGTGTGCGGGCCGGGATCCACAGCGTGCCGACCATGCGGGCCGAGGTGCCGTCCTCGCCCGGCACCCTGTGGCCGCGTGCCCGCACCGACGCTGATGTGCCGTCGCCGTGGTGCACCCGGTATTCGGCGTCGTACACCGCCCCGCCGGCGAACGCCTCGCGGATGTCGGCCGTGAAGGCCGGCAGATCCTCGATGCCCGAGAGGTACCAGCCGAGTTCCGTGCTCGCGGCGCTGTCGTCGACTGCCTGCAGCGACTGGCCGGACAGGTCGATGACCAGTGGGGTGAGCGTCACGGAATCGGCCGCGGCGTCGTATTCCCAATGTCTGATCGCCACTGGGCGGGGCGACCCCCCTCGGAGTTCCAGGTGTCCGGCCGCCCACGCCGCGACGGAGCCGAGAAAGGACCGCTGGGCGGGGTCCGGCTCGTCGGCTCCCGCCGTGAGCACCGACAGCGCACCGATGCGCCCACCGGTGGCAGGCAGAGGCACCGCCGCGGTGCCGGAGGCCCCGATCCCCAGGCTGTCCCCGGCCACCCACACGAATGCACCGCCGCGAATGGCGCGTGCGGGGGCCACGTCCCCGTCCTCGTGGAGAGTCGCCCATGCCTCGGCGATCTCCGGCGCGAGCCCGCGGGCCGTCACCAGGCGCAACCGACCGGAACCCGGTTCGCGCCAGTGCACGAAACCGCCGAGGCCTCCCAGGTGGGTGGACGCCTGCTCGAGCGCCACGTTCAGGGCCTCGGCCGTCGACAGCCCATGGTTGACCGCACGCAGCCATGGCCGCATCACCTCGGGCTGTTCGATGCGGCTCCCGGGCCTCGCGTTCCCAGTCGCCACCTGGTCTCCCGTCGTGGAGGGGAGATTCCTTTATCGGCAATATCTCGGCAAATCCGACCAGTATTGCCACTGTATCCCTGCAGGGTCCGGGCGTTCCTGGCGGCGCCGGACGCGATCGGTAGGGCACAGCGGCGCCCTGTGGCACCACGTCCTCTTCTGGTGCAGACCCCTTTACGCGTCTGTCATGTCCCTGTAGCTTCCGCACTGCAAGAACTTTCAGGAATTTTCCGGTTGGTCTTGCAGGGACGCTCGAGCCGCCCGGATCCGCCCCGTATTGGAGTCGCCATGAGATCTGCACTCCCGCGCCGGCCACGACGCCCCCTCGTGGCGTTCGTGGCGGCGACCGGACTGCTCGGGCCGGCTCCTGGACGACGGTTCCCGGTACGCAGATGGAGAGCGCCTGCACGGACTGGGTGAAGAAGACCGTCGACCTCGGCTCGGCCACCGGACTGCAGGCCACCTTCAACAACGGCAGCGGCACCTGGGACAACAACGGCGGCAACAACTACGCACTGGGCACCGGCACGATCACCGTCAAGACTCCACCGCCACCTCCGGCTGGACCACCGCCAACATCCACTACGCGCCCACGGGCGGCCCGCGAATGGTCCGGCAGGAATCTCTTGAGGCGCCAGAATGTAGCCTTAAGGAATTAATCGATTACGGTGGGTATTCTCTGCGGCGGGTTGCCTGGAGTGCAACAGTGCCTCCAGACAACCCACTTGAGACGCTAGAAGAAGCCAAGCTTCTGAGGGCTGTAAGAACAAAGAATGTTCTTGGTCTGCTGGTAGTGCTCCAGCATCATCTTGTGCGTCTCGCGCCCGATCCCGGACTGCTTGTAGCCGCCGAACGCCGCGTGGGCCGGATAGGCGTGGTAGCAGTTGGCGACGCCCACGCAGTGCGCCACACCGCCGAACTCGGCGTATTCACGCTCGAACTGACGGACCTCGTC
>NZ_JBEXCS010000162.1:0-10560 GCF_040605395.1 Streptomyces sp. NPDC005648
ACCCAGCGGGCGACCGCTGGAATCCCCCGCCGATAGGCGGGGGAGGAAGTCAACCGAGTACCGGACGTCCCCGCCCCGGGCGGGCGAGGGGTTTTCACCCGAACACGACCCGCCGATCCGGGTCGCCCGTATGAACACCTGTCGAGCGTTGTCCGGCCGCGGCCTCCGCGACCGGCTTGCGCGGCCCGGACGGACCGGTCGGAACGCCGTGCGGCGGGAGTGCCTCTAGGCTGGAAAACGGCCGCTGGAGACGAGCCCTCGCGGGCACCACGGTCCGGACGGAGGTGTGGCGCGTGGACATCGCCGACCAACAGGACACTCCCACGGCCGTGGTCATGGTCGACCCGGACGGCCAGGTGAGCGGCTGGAGCGAAGGAGCGCTTCACCTGCTGGGCTGGACGGCCGAGGACACCGTCGGACGGCCCGTGACGGACCTGCTGACCGGCCCTCCGCCAGCCGGTCTTCTCGACAGCCCCGGCACCGGCGCCACCCCCTCGGGTCCCATCACCCTGCGTCACCGGGACGGCTCGGAGGTGGACGCCTTGGTGACGGTCCAGCCGCTGCTCGGCGCTCGCGGGAAGACGCAGGGCCGCGTGATGACCGTCCAGCGGTGGGACCGGCGGCCGGTCATCGCCGACCAGGCCTTCGAGCAGTGTCCCTTCGCACTGGGCGTCTACGACCCCGGACTGCGGTTCCTGTGGATCAACGCCTCCTCGGGCCGGGTCATCGCGCACTCCGAGGAACAGGTGGTCGGCAAGAAGTACCGCGAGGTGCTTCCCGAATTCGACCGTTCGCTGTTTCCCGAACGGGACGACAAGCCCTACACCGACAAGCTCGCCGAGGTGGCCAGGACGGGCCGGCCCGCACGCCTGATCACCGTCTTCCGCCCACTGGGCAGCAACTACGCCAATGCCTGGGCCACCAGCATCTGGCCCGTCCGGGATGCCGAGGGCAAGGTCCGCGCGGTCGCCAACTGGGGATTCGACATGAGCGCCGAGTACTGGGCCCGGCAGCGGTTGCTCATGCTCAACGAAGCCGGCCGGGACATCGGCCGGACGCTCGACGTGGTGGGAACGGCCCAGGAGCTGGCGAGGAGCTCCGTGCCCCGCTTCACGGACCTCCTGACCGTAGACCTGTTCGACGAGGTGCTGCGCGGAGAGGAACCGCCCTCGGCATCGCTGATGACCAGCGGGGAGACCATCACGCTCAGTCGCGCCGCGCGGCACAGCGCCGGGGACGCCGACGATGGGCACATCGGATCTCCGACACCCGTCACCCTCGCCGTCGACTCCGTCGCCGCCCGCTGCATGGCCACCGGCACCTCCCAGGTCGAGCTCGCCGGCGAGCCCGGTGCGGGCGGCGAGTGGGCCTTCGGGCCCGGTCTCGCCGCCGACCCGGCCCACTGGCCACCGGGCAATCCGCTGATCGACGCCGCCCTCGCCGAGGACGGCCTGACCGGCCGGATCACGGTGCCGCTGCGCGCACGCGGGGCGCTGCTCGGAGTGGTGGCGTTCTCTCGCACCGACCGGCCGGAGGCGTTCACCGCGGACGACCTGATCCTGGCCGAAGAGCTGACGGCCAAGGCAGCCGTCGCCATCGACAACGCCCGCCGCTACTCACGCGAGCGCACCACCGCGCTGACACTGCAACGCAGCCTGCTGCCCCAGGGGTTGCCCAACCAGGAGGCGATCGAGGTCGCATCGCGGTACCTGCCCGCGGGCACCGGCGCGGAAGTCGGCGGTGACTGGTTCGACGTCATCCCCCTGTCCGGAGCCAGGGTCGCGCTGATCGTCGGCGATGTCGTCGGCCACGGCCTGCACGCCTCGGCCAGCATGGGCAGGCTCCGCACAGCGGTCCGTACCCTGGCCGATGTCGACCTGCCGCCCGACGAGCTGCTGACCCACCTCGACGACCTGGTCCTCCACATGGCCAGCGACCTCCAGCCGACCAGCCACTTCCAGACCACCGGAGAGACGGGCGCCACCTGTCTGTACACCGTCTACGATCCGGTCACCCGCCGGCTGACGCTGGCCAGCGCTGGACATCCGCTTCCGCTGGTCCTCGCCCCAGACGGAACCAGGACCACCGTCTCCGCGCAACCGGGACCACCCCTGGGCATCGGCGGGCTGCCGTTCGAGGCGACCGAGATCGAACTGCCCGAGGGCAGCCTGCTCGCCCTCTACACCGACGGGCTGGTCGAAAGCCGCGTACGCGACGTCGACCAGGGGATCGAAGAGCTGCTGCGGGTCCTGGACCCCACGGCGAGCTCTCTCGACGCCCTGTGCGACACGGTGCTGCACACCATCCTTCCCGACCACCGCACCGACGACGCCGCCGTGCTGCTCGCCCGCACCCGCGCCCTGGATCCCCAGCACGTGGCCGACTGGGACGTCGAGCCGGACTTCGCACAGGTGCCGCGTGTCAGAAAGGTCGCCATCGACCAGGTGGAGGCCTGGGGCCTGGAGGAGACGGCCTTCATCACCGAACTGGTCGTGAGCGAGCTGGTCACCAACGCCATCAGATACGGCGAGCCCCCGATCAGGCTCCGACTGATCCGGGACACCGCCCTGATCTGCGAGGTCTCGGACTGCAGCAACACCGCCCCGCATCTGCGCCGGGCGCGCGCCTTCGACGAGGGCGGCCGTGGCCTGCTGCTCGTCGCCCAGCTCACCCAGGGATGGGGTACCCGGCACACCCCCCACGGCAAGACCATCTGGTGCGCGCAGTCCCTCTCCCCGCCCGGATCGGGCCGATGACACGGACAAGCCCTTCGCGTCATCCCACGACAGCCCGGTCACCCCGGCCATTCCGTCCGACGCGCCGCCGTCACACACCGTTTCGCCTGCTCGCAGACCTGACTACCCCCGCGGTGGGCATGTGCACACCGGAAGCGACCATCACGCGCCGGGTTGTCGAACAAAGAGCGGATGATGAACGGATGACTCCGGCTGAAGCGGCAGCGAGAACTCTTCAGGACCAGGCCTCCCTGTGGAGCGTCAGGGAAGTCTGTGCCGTCGACGTCGTCACGGCTGCCTGTGACGCGCTCGTCGCCGGACTGGACAGCCCGGGCTTGCGCATCCTCGCCGCCTGCACACGCGGCGAGGCGGACTACGACGTCCCGGATCTCCTGCCCCCGGCACTCGACGAGCTCGGTCTCAGCCTCTACTCGAGGGACAGCGTCGCAGGGCGGGAGGCGGCGGCACGGGCACTCGCCCGGCGTATGCTCGCCGGCGAGCTGACACCTCGGGAGCTGGTCTTCCGGATCCACCAGCGCTTCGGACACACGTTGGCCTCGGTCGAACGGCTCGCCCAGTTGGACGACGAGTACGACTTCCTCGAACGCGAGGACCAGACACTGGACGAGATCGACGCGGAAGTCCACGCCGAAGCTCGCCGACTCATAGATCGTCCAGCCGAGTCATAGATCATCCGACCGAGGGCCCATCTGACACGGCAGAGTTCGGTTGCCGGACGTCGACGTAGTCGCCGGTCGCGGGTCAACGCCCGCCCGATCAGCCAACGCAGGGTCATCCACCAGCCGTCCCGGTGCGTGAAGAGCGGTCCGAACAGGCCCTGGCCTTGAACGACAACCGGGATTCCGGAACAGGCCGTTGGCGATCTGCGTGAACTGATCGGCCGCCATCACACGAGCCCCGAACAGCGCCGGACGCGAGTGCCTGCTGCCGGCTCGCGGCTGGCAGGTGGCCGGGGCATGGTGGGGCCGACCACGACGGCGACCATGAGCTTCGTGTGCCCATCGTGACCATGGTCTGGGGCTTGTGGTCGGTGGTCGGGTCGGGGTCGCCGGTTCTCTCAAGTTCAGCAACATCCCTTCTGACCTGGGAGTTTGACCATGCCCCCTGGCAAGCAGCCCGCTCAGACAGGGGCTGTCGCTGTGACGGCGCCCGACGCCCGGCTGGAGACGATGCGCCGCTGCATATGCCTGAGTGGACCGTCTGTCGGCGTACTGAGAAAAGTGCTCAGACGTGGGACCGGGAGGACGACCTTGCGGCCGTGGGGGGTGTCTGCGAGCGTCCATGACTCGACGGCGGTCTGGACTTGGAGCACGCGGGCGTAGGCTCTCAGGGATGCGGATAGGCGAGTTGTCCAAGCGCACGGGCGTGAGTCCGCGCTCACTGCGGTACTACGAAGAGCAGGGCCTGCTGACCAGCGCACGCTCCGACGCGGGGCAGCGTCACTATTCCGATGCTGCGGTCCAGCGTGTGTCGCTCATCCGGCAGTTGTTCGACGCGGGTATGTCCAGCCGGGTGATCGCGACTGTGCTGCCGTGCGTGGACGTCCCGGGTGACCTGGGCGTCGCGGAGGAGACGTTCACGGCGATGATGCGCGAGCGCGACCGGATCGACGCCGACATCGCGCACCTGATCGAGACCCGGGATGCACTCGACGTGCTGATCAGGGTCAACAGCCGGCACCGGGCGGAGCTGTCCACGGCCCCGGAACCGGCGGCACAGTCGGCCTGATGCTGTGATCTGCGTCTCAGTCGGTTGCCCCTTACATCAATGTCAGAGGTGAGGATGGCGACAACGCCCGGAATCACCGGGGCGGCTATACGAGAGGCGGCGGACGATGGGGCAGGCGTGGGGTTTCGGCAGGTACGGCGGGCCTGAGGTGCAGGAGTTCTTCGATCGTCCCGATCCCGTTCCCGGTCGCGGCGAAGTGCTGATCCGGGTCGAGATCGCCGGCGTCAATCCCCTCGACCACGTTCTGCGCTCGGGTCTGGTCGACGGGTTCGACGGCGGGCGTCCGTTTCCCCGTGTGCTGGGCATGGAGGCAGCCGGAACGGTTCTCGCGCTGGGCGAGGACGTCGAGGGGCTCGAGGTGGGTGACGCGGTCTTCGGCTTCGCACTCACCGGTGGCGGCACCTACGCCGAGACGACGGTGCTGTCCGCGCCGAACACCGCGCGCATTCCGGAGGGTCTGTCCGCGACCGTGGCGGCAACGCTGCCAGTGGCCGGGACGACCGCGGTGGACGCGCTCGACCAGCTTGCCCTCCCGGCCGGTGCCACAGTCCTGGTCAACGGGGTCGGGGGCGGGGTCGGCCTCGCCGTCGCCCGGCTGGCTGTCGGACGCGAGCTGCATGTGATCGGCACCGGGAGCACCGCCAAACGCGAGCACGCCGAGGCCATCGGGGTGCGGTTCATCGATTACACGGCCGGGGACGTCGCCTCCGCGGCACGCGAACTGGTTCCGGACGGCTTCGACGGGATCGTCGACCTGGTCGGAGGCGCCTCGCTGCGGGCGGTCGCTCCGCTGGCCCGGGATCCCCGTAACGTCATCGCCGTGGGTGATATGTCCGTGCCCGATCTCGGTGGGCGTTTCGTCGAGCGTCGCGTCGACCGCGAGAACCTGGAGCGGTCGGCCCGGCTGGCTCTCGACGGACTCCTTGCACCCGTGATCACCGCGGTGCACCCGCTCTCCGACGCCCCGGCCGCCCTCGCCACCGTCGAGAACGGTCACAGCTCGGGCAAGGTTGTCATCAAGGTGGCATAAGGAGTGCCCGGCCGCCCGACGCTGTCGACGGTCCATTGCGGACTGACGGGAACCCGTGATCAGCGCATCATCAACTGAGCACGTTCACCTGTACGAGGTTGAGCACGACGTTCAGGCATACGCCGACACCGTCATCGCGGCCGGCCCCATCGCCCTCGCCGTCATCGTCGCCGACGCCGCCGGGCCGACCACGGCCGACCCCTCGACCGCGACGGCCTCCTTGCGAGAGGTGCCGTTCGGGCGCGGCCGGTCATGGCTGTCCTGCGCCTCATGGACGACGAGCCTCGTTCCACTGGCCGTCCGAACGCCCGCCGACTCCGCGCCATCGGATGACCGAGACGTGACAGGCCGACGCGACAGGCCGCATTGAAGTTGGTCGATCGTCCAAGACGCCGGTTAGGATACGAGTGAGCATGTCACTCTTGAGGGAGCGGTGGACCGGATGTCTCGTATGGCGGCGAAGGACCGGCGGGAAGAACTCATCGCTGCGGCGGTCCGTGTCATGGTCCGCGAAGGAGTCGCCAAGACGACGACACGCGCCGTCGTCAACGAGGCGAAGATGCCCTTGGGTGTTTTTCACTACTGCTTCAATTCCCGCGAGGAGCTCCTTCAGGAAGTCATCACCCGCATCACGGACAGCGGCGTCGCCAAGGCGCGGAGCGTGTTCGAGGCAGAAGGTGACCTCGGCGCGCGTGTCGCCAAGAGTCTGTACGCCTTCTGGGAGGAGGTCGAGCTCAATCCGGGAGAGCAGCAGGTGGGGTTTGAACTCACCCACTACGCGCTGCGCCAGGACGGTTTCGAGGACCTGGCTCGTCGGCAGTATGAGCATTACCTGGAAGTGCACGAGCAACTCCTCGCGGAAGCTGCCGAAAGCGCGGGGATCCGCTGGACCGTGCCCATTCCCGTCCTGGCCCGTTACCTCAATTCGGTGCTGGAAGGCGTCACGCTGTGCTGGCTGGCCGACCGCAACAGCGAGCACACCCGCGAAGTGCTCCGCCTGACCGGCGAGCACCTTATGAGCCTCGCCGGCAAGGACGACTGATGGTTTGATCATCCGCCTCGTCCGGAACGAGCACGGACTCCCCCGGGCGCGTGCCACCCGCGCCAATGACGGCACGGTCAAGGCGGCGGGTGGGGTCGGCGGCTCCCGCCCGACCCCACCCGCGCTGGACTCCTTGTGCAGCTATGCGATCAGCGTGTCGCCTCAGTCGAACAAGTCGGGCTGTTCCGCGGTGATCTGGTCCCACAGCGGGCGGAACTGGAACCAGCCCGGCAGGGCGCCGGTGATCTGCCCCCGCACCATCCGTGCCGTCTCGGGGTCGATGAGCCTCGGCTCGCCGGCGGCCATGGCCAGCAGCTGGGCCTGGCATGAGAAGCCGTCTCTCAACCGAACGTGATCATTTGATTTTTGCTGGTCAGGCATGGTTTCGCTCGGGGTGAGGGAGGGATGCGGCGTCTTGTGTCCGCTTGATGGCCGAGGGGTGCGCGGTGGCGTCGGTGCTGGGAATGCTGGAGGAGCGGGAGGCGGCTGCCCGGGTGCGGGTGGAGAGTCTGCGGGAGGAAGTCACACGGCTGGCTGAGGTGTTGGAGGCCGCGGAGATCGAGCTGGACCGGCGGGTGATCGCGCGGGAGGAGCTGGTTGAGGCGTTGGCCGCCTCCGCTGCCGGGACGACTGCCGTGACCGAGGCCGAGGCGGAGCAGGAAACGGCGTCCTCACCGGTGCCGGTGCCTGGCTCGACGGTGCCGCCGTGGCGGGACGGGCTGCCGGTGATGGTGCTGGCACCGGACTATCAGCAGATTCTGGGTGTGGTGGAGGAGCGGTCCTCAGCAGGCAGGAGACCGCTGAAGGCCAAGGAGATCGCGGTGGGGCTGGGCTTGGACACGACGCCGGCGAAGGTCGAGGGGGTGCGCTCGAAGGCCAGGCGCCTGGCGGAGCGCGGGTGGCTCCTGCTGGAGGTGTCGGGGGCATTCAGTGCGGGCCGGCGGTCCGTGACCGTGCCAGACGGCGGCCCATCCGTGTGACCATCGACCACCAGATCATCGCCTCGCTGTTCTCCGGCCGTGTCTCGTAGTCCCGGGCCAGGCGGCGGGAGTTCATCAGCCACGCGAACGTGCGTTCTGCCACCCAGCGTCTGGGGAGCACGACGAACCCTGTCATGTCGTCGGTGCGCTTGACGATCTCCAAGGTCAGCACGAGTTTCTGACGGCACCAGGCGACGAGGCCGCCGGTGTAGCCGCCGTCGGCCCAGACGAGGGTGATGTCGCGATGCAAGCGGCGCAGCCGGGTCAGCAGGCCCGCGGCGGCGTCCCGGTCGCCGACGTTCGCGGCGGTGACCGCGACGACCAGGAGCAGACCGAGCGTGTCGGTCACGATGTGCCGCTTGCGGCCCGGCACCTTCTTCCCGCCGTCATAGCCGCGTAAGGCGGTCGGCACCGTCGCTGCGGCCCGCACCGACTGCGCGTCGATGATCCCCGCCGTGGGCTCGGCCTCACGGTCCTCGCACTCACGGACCTTCCCGCGCAGCCGGTCATGGAACTCAGCGATCAGCCCGTGCTCGCGCCAACGGCGAAAGAAGGCGTAAACCCGGCCCCACTCGGGGAAGTCCGCAGGCATCGCACGCCACGAGATCCCACCCGCGACCCGGTAACGGATCGCATCCAGCATCTGCCGGTGACAGTAGCCTTCTGGCCGCCCGCCCCGCCCCTGAAGCCAGACCGGCACCGGCAGCAACGGCCGCACGGCCGCCCACTCCGCGTCCGTCATGTCCGACGGATACCGGCGCACCCGATCGGGATGGTCGGCCGCGTTGCCGTACAAATGCGCGAGGCAATCACACGATGGAGCAGCCGAGTTGAACTGGACGGACTCGGACGCGTACAACAACGACACCAGGGCCTCCCGGCATTGCTCGGTTCGATTCGCATCCCCGAGCTACCGAAAGGCCCTGCCTTCATGCGCGCACCACCGGAAGATCACCCCGGCGGGAAACCCGTTCGACCCGCACGTCCCAAGATCTGCATAGCTAACGCTGCGTCGTTACGGCCAAACGGTGGCCCGTGCTTGGAAGACTTCGAGATCGCTCTCCACGGGTAGTACGCAGATCAGCTGCCCACCAGGTACTCGTAGCACGTGGCACTCCTGCCATCGTGAAATCTGCTCCGCACCCAGGGCGATCAAGCGCGTGGTCTCCGCCTCGACGTCGTCAGTCTCAATGTCCAGGTGCATACGAGGTGCGTCGTCGACCGCTTGAACGGCAGTGATTAGTCCCGGCAGAGCCTGATGGAGGGTGGTGAACTGTGGTGCTGGTGGAAACGGTTGAGCATCGACGCCGAGAGCCGCTGACCAGAAGTTTGCTGCCTGGGCAGCCTCAGCTTCGGGCGTGTCGATTATAACGGCGTATACACGACTTCTGTGCACGTACAGTGACCTTCCGTCAGACGTTGCGGAATCATCGTATAGACGCGCGCGGAGCTGACGACACCAGGGCCTCCCGGCATCGCTCGGTTCGATTCGCATCCCCGAGCTACCGAGAGGCCCTGCCTTCATGCGCGCACCACCGGAAGATCGCCCCAGCGGGAAGCCCGTTCGACCCGCACGTCCCAAAATCGGTTGAGAGACGGCTTCTGAGCGTTCCATTGTCATGAAGTACCAGGCCGCCTCGGCCACGGAGGCCCCGACCGTGAGCAGTCCGTGGTTTTGCAGGATGACCGCCTTGGCGTCGCCCAGGGCCACACCGATCTTCCGGCCTTTCTCCGTGTCGTTGACGACCCCGCGGTAGTCCGAGTAGATGCCGTGCTCCTCGAAGAAGGTGCAGGCGTCCTGGGTGATCGGGTCCAGCGGGACGCCGAGGCTGGAGAAGGCCTTGCCGTGCACGGAGTGGGTGTGCGCGGCCGCGATGACGTCGGGCCTGGCCCGGTGTACTTCGGAGTGGATGCAGAAGGCGGCGTTGTTGACCGGCCGCCTGCCTTCCAGGAGTTGGCCGTCGTGGTCGACGAGGATGAGGTCGGAGACGCGTATCTGGCTGAACGACATGCCGAAGGGATTGACCCAGAAGGCCGACGGGTTCTCCGGGTCACGCGCCGTGATGTGGCCGGCCACGCCTTCGGAGAATCCGAACCGGGCGAACAGACGGAAGGCGGCGGCGAGTTCCTGCTTGCGGACCTGACGCTCGGTCACTTGTTCCGGCGGCGCAGGCGGCTGCCGTACATGACATCCACCAGGCGCAGGATGGACCGGTAGGCCGAGGAGTCGAACGGGAGCATGTGAAGGTCGCGGCGCATCGGGAACCGGTTCACGCTGACCGCCTGGAGGCGGGTGTACTTGCGGATTCCTTCGGCGCCGTGCCGTACGCCGAGGCCCGATTCCTTCCAGCCGCCCATGGGCAGGCCGAGGGCCATGTAGTTGGTCTGGGCGTCGTTGACGGTGACGCAGCCGACCTCGAGCTGCTCCGCGAGGTGCCGGGCGCGCCTCATATTGGAGCTGATGATGGTGGCCTGGAGGCCGTAGGCGCTGTCGTTGACGAGCCGGACGGCCTCTTCCGCGCTTGCGACCTTCATGACGGGCAGCGTGGGGCCGAAGGTCTCCTCCCGCATGCATTTCATGGTGTGGTCGACATCCACCAGCAGGGTGGGTTCGAAGAACCGGCCGGGGCCCGGTGCGGCGTGGCCTCCCGCAAGTACACGTGCCCCTCGGCTCACGGCGTCCTCGACATGGCCCGCGATGATCGACATCTGGGGCGGGAAGGTCATGGCGCCCACGTCGGTGCTGCCCAGCCCCCTCGGCCTGCCTGAGGTGACTTCCTTGAACCGCTCGTGCAGCCTGGCGACGAACGCGTCGTAGAGGGGCGCTTCCACGTAGACGCGCTCGACCGATGTGCACATCTGGCCCCCGTTGCACAGGGCACCGTGCAGGGTGACGTTCACGGCTCGTTCCAGGGAGGCGTCGGCCAGCACGACCAGGGCGTCCTTGCCGCCGAGTTCGAGCGAGCACGGGTTGACTTCCTCCCCCTCCTAATGGCGGGGGATTCCAGCGGTCGCCCGCTGGGG
>NZ_JBEXCS010000163.1:0-10522 GCF_040605395.1 Streptomyces sp. NPDC005648
GCGGGTCCGCGTGGTGCGGACCGGCTCTCCCGGTGGGCGATACTGGGTTCGAACCAGTGACCTCTTCGGTGTGAACGAAGCGCTCTCCCACTGAGCTAATCGCCCGGGAACGCACTGAACCATACAGGTCTTCGCGGGTTTCCTTCAAACCGCTTCCAGGTGCGCGACCAGCCCGCGCCGCCCGGCTCGCATCATCAGCAGGTGATTGAGGCGGAACACCGGCCGCCCCGGCACCGCGAACCGCCTGAGCAGCGGCTTGCGCACCTCGACGGCCTGGTCGTAGCGGGCGAGGGTGCCGGTGCCGTCCGCGGTGATCGTCCAGCGCGCCCAGCCCTCCAGGTCACCGGTCATGGCGATCTCCAGAACCCCCGCCGCGGGGTCGTGGCGCGTCTGGCGGGCGGTGAACCTGATGTCGTACGGCAGCACGGACCGGACGCGGACGACGCCGCTGGTGTCGTCGAGCGGGGTCACCTCGCGCACCTGGGGCCACCAGCGGGGGTAGTCCTCGGCCCCCGCCAGCGCCTCGAACACGGTCGCGGGCGGCGCGGACAGGCTCCAGAGACTGCGGAAGCGGTAGTGCGTCCAGTCCATGGGAAGAGTCTGCCCGTACGCGGCGCGTTCCTCGTGGATCTGAGTACGGTCTGAGTACCCGCACTCATGTCGTACGACGTGACGCGGACCACACTCCGATCCATGACGCATGTTCCGCCCCCGGCCGAGGAGTTGCGGCTCCTCGACGCCGAGCTGGGACGACTGGACGCCTACCGCGTTCAGTTGCTCCACCGCCGCGCCTGGCTGGTCACGACCCTCCACGCCGCGCCGCACACACCGGTACGGCCCGTCGCGCGGCCCCGCCCCGAGACGGACGCGCCCCGGGTGCAGAACGTGCTGCTCCTCCTCGGCGGTGTGCTGCTGACCATCGCGGCGATGGTGTTCACCCTGGTCAGCTGGGGACACCTGGGCATCGTCGGACGCAGCGCGGTGCTGGGCGCCCTCACCCTGGCCGTCCTCACCGCGCCCGTGGCCCTGCTGCGACGCGGACTGCGCTCGACGGCCGAGTCGGTGGCCGGCCTGGGACTGGCGCTGACGGCACTGGACACGTACGCCCTGCACGAGGTGGCGCTCGCGGGCGCGGACGGCACGGCGTACGCGGCGGCGGCCACCGCGGTCCTGGCAGGACTCTGGGCCGCCTACGGTCTGCTGCCGGGCACCTCCGCTCTCCGCCTCCCCCTGCCGGCAGCCCTCCTCATCGCCCAACTCCCCCTGCCCCTGTGGGCGTCGGCGGCCTCTTCCGGCCCGTACGGCAGCGCCGCCGGGCTGCTGGCGACGGCCGGGTTCGACACGGTGGTGGCGCTCCGCCTCGTCCCGGCGATCCGGGTGCCCGCCGGGTCCGTACGCGTCATCGCCGCCCTCGGCGCGTACGGCATGGGCGGCATGGGCGCACTGACGGCCGGCTGGCTCTCCTGGAACGCAGCCGGCCCGAGCGCCGCCGCCCGTGCGGCGGCGCTCCTCCTCCTCGCTGCGGCCCTCACGGTGGGGGCGGCCCGGCGGCTCGCGACGACGCCGGCGAGCGGCGGCGGCGAGCCCGGGACCTCCGGCAACGAGCCCGGCACCTTCGGCGGCCCCGCCCCGGCGGAGAAGGGGACAGCGACGGCCCACGCCCTCGCCGGGGCCCTCCTCCTGGTCCTGGCGGCAGGCGGCACACTCCGTGCCGCGGTGCCCGCCGACTGGACCGTCCCCGCCTATCTGGCCTGCGGTCTCGCGCTTCCGGCGGTGGTGCGGGCAGCCCTCCTTCCCGCCGCCGTCCGGCGCGGCTTCCAGCAGGCGTCCGCCGTCGTGCAGGCGATCGCCGTCGTCTGTGCGCTGCCGCTGGTCGCCGTGGCGCTGCTGGGACCGCTGGGCTGGGCGCGGGACCCCTGGTCGGGAGCGCCCGCTGGGGCCCGCGCCGCGGTGACCGTGCACACGCCCTGGCCGCCGTACCCGACCCCGCTCCTGCTGGCCCCCGTGGTCGTGGCCGCCGTACTGGTGCTCCTGGTGCGCGACACGGCGTGGCGCCCGAGGGCGCTGACCACCGCGGCGGCCCTCGTCTGGGCGACGGTCATCACGGTCCCGGCCGCCTTCCAACTGCCGTACCTGGCAGCACTGTTGGTCCTGGGCACCACCCTCACCGCCGGCCTCGCGACTGCCGTCCACCGCCCCTCGGGCACCGCGCTCGTCCTCGCGCTCGCCACCGCGCTCCCCCTGGCCTTCCTCTCCCTGGCCTCCGAACCGGCCACCCTCACGGTTCCGTCGGCCCTCACCGTCCTGTTCGCGACCGCCGCTTCCCTGCGCCCGAGCCTGACGCCGGTCACGGCCCCCACCGCCCTTCTCTCCGCCGCGGCGCTGGCCTGCGCGACGGGCGCGGCGCTGGACTGGCGGCCCGAGCAGACGGCCCTGCTCGTCCTCGTCGTCCCCGCGGTGGCGTCCCTGTCGGCCGCCCGCGTCACAGCCCCTCGGACCGGAGTGCCGATCGAGGCGACCGGCGTCGCCGCCGCGCTCCTCGCCGCAGGCCTCGCCGCCGCGGACGCACCGATGCTGGCCCTCGTCCTCTCCCTGTGCGCGGTGATCGCCGCCGCAACGGCCCTGCGCCCCGACCGCCACCACGCCGGCTACGCGGCGACCGCCCTCTTCGTCCTGGCCGGCTGGGTACGCCTCGCGTCCTGGGACATCGGCACCGTGGAGGCGTACACCCTTCCGGTCACCGTCCCCGCCCTGGTGATCGGTGCCCTCCGTCGCCGCCGCGACCCGCGGACCTCGTCATGGACGGCCTACGCCCCCGGTCTGGCCGCCACCCTCCTGCCCAGCCTCGTCGCGGCCTGGCACGACCCCCACTGGACCCGCCCGGTCCTACTCGGCACGGCGGCCCTGCTCCTCACCCTGCTGGGCGCCCGCCACCGCCTCCAAGCCCCCCTGATCCTCGGCGCCACCACCCTGACGCTGAACACCCTGCACGAACTGGCCCCGTACCTGGTCCAGTTGACGGGCGCCCTCCCCCGCTGGGCACCTCCGGCACTCGCGGGACTGCTGTTGCTGACACTGGGAGCCACCTACGAACGCCGCATCAGAGACGTCCGCCGAGTACGGGACATCCTGACCGACATGCGCTGACAGCGCCCCTCCAGGGGCAAGGGGAGCTGCGCGACCGGCCCCCACCGGCCCGCAGCCCCCGACCAACCGCCCCCTCACGGCACTACGGCATCTTGTCCCCCAACAGCGCCAGATTCTCAATGGCGGCGAGCCCGTACAACGCCGTGTCGTTCGTGGACACCCAGGTCGCCTCGCTCCCCGCCACCAGCGCCGCGGGCCCGCTCACCGCCTGCGTCTTCCACGGTGAGGACTCCGTGTACCCGTCCGAGCCGTAGAACTTCGCCCAGGCCCGCTTGGCCAGCCCCGTGTCCCCGGTCTGCACCGCCGCATACGCGTCGAGCCGCGAATGCCCCTGGAAAAGCAGCAGAGTTCCGAAGTCGGACCCGTAACGGGCCTTCTGTTCGGCCTTGGTGGCGTTGAAGTACCGGCAGTAGTCGAAGTACGCCTCGCTGAACTTCGGCATGTCGACGAGATGGATGAGTTCCGCGCACAGCTCGTTGAGGCCGAAGACCGCGGACAGATGGGACACCGACACCACCGGCGCCGTGGCGACCGCGAACTTCCCGGTGTCGAGGTCGTACAGACCACTGCCCTGGACGAACCCGTTGGGCTGGGCGGCGATGCCCTCCATGGTCGACAGCACCCGCGCCCTGGCCTTCTCCCACTTGGGCCCCTTGCGCTCCCACTCGGTCAGCCAGGCCGAGACCAGCCCGCTCCAGTCCGTACCGAACCCGATCGACAGGGCGTGCCGGTCGGGCGTGTACGGATCGGTCCGCACCTTCCGCAGCGGGTCCAGGACCAGGAACGTCTCGTCGGAGTCGACGTTGGCGTGCATGAGGTCGCCGACCCGTTCGTCCCCAGTGAGGAAGAAGTAGAAGCGCCGGTACGTGGTGTTGGCGATCCGCTGCTGCTTGGCGCTGTCGGCGAAGTGCTGCACACCGTGGCGTGTGCCGAGGCCCGCCCATTTCCCGAGGTGGTACACGTCGACCTCACCCGTGTGCCGGGTCATCGCCTCCGCGAACCGGAAGATGTCCGACCGGCCGGAACGCAGATACGCGTACCAGAGCCAGAGGTCGGGCGACAGCTCGGAGTTGTCCCAGGCGTAGCCGCCGATGTCGTAGCGCCACACATGCCGCACGGTGTCGTACGTGTGCATGATGTCGCCGTAGTCCCAGAAGCCGTACCAACGGCGTTGCTCCACCTGGTCCTTGTAGTAGGTGAAGAGGAAGTCGAGGTGGTCCTCGATCTTCGCCTTGGCCGGTGTGGACCGGTCGGGCTCGGAGTACAGCCCCGGCCCGAACACCTTCGCCTTGACGAGCTGCCTGGGCGGGGCGGCGAGCTGAGGCAACACCCGTACGGCTTCGACCTGTTGGGCCAGTGTCTCCGGCGCCGGCGTCGACTCGTTGGCCCAGAAGAGGAGTTCGGAGGTACGGGCGATGCCGTACGGGGTGCCGAACTCGGGCTCGTAGTCCTCGTACGTGATGTTGAGGCCTTCGAGCTGCTCGGCGTAGGTGTCCTGGCCCATGCCGTCGTGGTAGAAGCGCAGGTCCATCGGCTGGGCCTCGGGCGACCAGAGCCAGAGGGTGACCTCGGCCTCGTCGGTGTGGGCGTCGCGGATGTCGAGCTGGGCCGGGTACTTCTCCCAGAAGTCCCGCAGCCCGAAGGAGAGTCCACCGCTCGCGCCACCGACATAGCCGAAGCCGGACGCCCGCTTGCCGCCGCCGGCGCCGATCCAGCCGTATCCCTTCTTCGTGCGCTTCCTGACCGTGAACCCGTCGGCGGAGAGCTGGGAGAGGGTGTAGTCGCCCCACTCCGGGATGTACTGCAGCCGGGTGGTGACCCGCTGGTCCCAGGTGGACGGGTCGGGCAGCTTCTGCCCCGCGTACTGCGCCGCCTGTACGGCCGCCCCGGGGTCACGGCGCAGTCCGGTGATGCCCTTGACGGCCTCCCGCAGCAGACCGGTGCCCTCGCCACCGATGCGGACATGCCGGTCGTACGACTCGTCCCGCATCGGCACGCTGAAGCGCACTCCCAGCCCGCGAATGAAGTCCCCGCTCGCCTTGCCGGGCTCCTGTGTGCCGTCGTAGGTGATGGTGTGCACCATGCGGAAGGAGTCGGCACCGGCGTAGAAGTACAGCCGGATCGAGAAGGGCAGCCAACTCCGGCCGCCCTTGCGGTGCTTGCCGTCGATCCGGACGACGGCCCGGACCGGTCCCTCCTGTTCGACCGTCACCTCGCCGATCGCCCCGTCGAAACGCTCGGTCCTGACCGCGCCCTGGTCCTCGTCCTCGATCTCGGGCTGACGGATGAGTACGAGCCGTCCGTTCCTCGCGATCTCGGTCGAGCCGCGCTTGACCGACTTGACGAGGGTGGAGCCGTCCTTGCCGATCTTCACGGTGATGACGCCGGTGGAGACGTCGACCGTCCCGCCGCTCTTGTCGACGGTGACCCTCTTGTCCGGGCCGGCCGCCTCACCGGCGGTCAGCGTCAGCTTTCCGGATCCCGAACTCACGGCGTGCGCCGTCCACTTGAGGGATCCGTCCGGCCAGTAGGCGAGCGGCCAGGACTGCACGGGGACGGCCTTGCCGTCGGCGTCGGTGAGCGCGAAGGTCTGGTCGGCCTCGTACACGCCCTTCGGCCAGGGGACTCCGACTGTCGAGCCCGGGGCCGCACCCAGACCGCCGTCCTCCAGCCAGTCCAGGGTCACCGGTTCGGCATCGGCGGCCTCCGCTCCGGGCGCGGCCTGCGCGTCCCGGGCTCCTAGCGCCCAACTGAACTGCGCGGCGGCTCCGGCTACGGCGGCCGCCTTGAGGAGGGATCTGCGGGGGATGGGTGACATGTGAGGTCAGCCTTTCGTTTGCGGGCGGGGGGCGAGGGGTGCTTGCTTGCGGCTGGGTGGGTTGGTCAGGGGCATGACAGGGGGCTGGGCGAGGGGGACGGTGGTATGTGACATAGCACTGACTTGGTAGTTCCAGTGCTATGTGACATAGCACTGAAACTGGGCAGCTCAGTGGTATGTCACATACCACCGCCCTTCCCCCCACCCCGACCTGGCACAACAGCACCAGAAGTCAACGCCGCCGATACCGCTCCTCCACGGCGACGGCCGCCGCCGCGACGGCTCCCAGGACGGGGACCGCCAGCGGTGCGACGAACCAGGCGGACAGGGCGACCAGGGCCAGGCCGCCGATGAGGAGGAAGGATCCGGCGGGGTCGAGGACGGTACGGCGGCCCGCCTCGGCGAGCAGACCCCGCCACCTCTCCCCCGGCGTCCAGACGGCCGCCGCGCGCAGTCCGGCCACGGTGGCGCCGATCAGCGCGAACAGTCCGACGGCCCCGACGAGCGGGCCGCCGGGAATCCCGGCGCGCACGGCCTGGACGTCCACCCAGATCACCGCCGCCGCGACCCAGCCACCGAGCCCGACGGCCCAGCCGTGGCGGACCGCCGTACGGAAGTCGTCCGCGAACTCCCGCCAGCCGCCGCCCTGATGGGCCGTGCGCCGGCGCAGATGGCGTGCCCCGGCGGCGAAGGCCGCGGGGTAGGTCACCACGCCGAGCGAAGCGACCGCGATCCACACACCGGTGAGCAGACACTCGGCGAAGACCGCGAACCGTTCCGCGAGGGCGGACTCCCCGCGGGGTTTGACCACACGTGCCTGGGCCATGGTGACCGCCTCAGCCCTTCAGTCCGGACGTCGCCATGCCGTCGATCAGATAGCGCTGGAAGGCGAGGAAGAACAGCAGCACCGGCAGCAGCGCCACCAGCGACATCGCGATGAGACCGCCGTAGTTGGCGGCGACGCCGTCGGAGTCGCGGAACATCATCATGCCGAGGGAGACGGTGTACTTGCCGGGTTCGTTGAGGTAGATCAGCGGGCCCATGAAGTCGTTCCAGGCGTTGATGAAGGTGAAGATGGCGCTGGTGATGAGCGCAGGGCGGCACAGGGGCAGCACGATCGACCAGTAGATGCGCAGGTGTCCGCAGCCGTCGATACGGGCGGCCTCGTCCAGCTCCCTCGGCAGGTTGCGCATGAACTGGACCATGAGGAAGACGAAGAAGGCCTCCGTGGCCAGGTACTTGCCGAGCAGCAGCGGCACGTAGGTGTTGATCAGCTGCAGCTTCTGGAACATCACGTACTGCGGGATGAGCAGTACGTGGTACGGCAGCAGAAGCGTGCCGATCATGAGGGAGAAGAGCAGGTTGCGGCCGGTGAACCGGATCTTGGCGAAGGCGTAGGCCGTCAGGGAGCAGGAGACGAGGATGCCCACGACCGCGCCGCCCGCGTAGAACAGGGAGTTCTGGAAGAAGGTCCAGATGGAGATGTCGGCTATGCCGTCGGCGAGGCCCTTGAAGTTCTGCAGGATCGGGTGGGCCGGGAACAGCTGGAGGCTGTTGATGATGTCCTTGCCGGGCTTGAACGAGGCGCCGACGACCCAGAGCACCGGGTAGAGGATGACGGCGAGGATCAGCAGGGCACCGAGGTGCCAGGCGAGGGAACCCGTCCGCTTTCGGCCGAGGGACAGGGGTTTGGTGGTGGTCGCGCTCATCGGGCGCCCTCCGTGTCGTTCTCGTAGTGCACCCACTTCTTCTGCGACCAGAAGAGGACCGCGGTAACCAGGGCGACGGCGAGCAGCAGCATCCAGGCCATGGCGGAGGCGAAGCCCATCTGGGCGTTCTTGAAGCCCTGCTGGTAGAGGTAGCAGGTGTAGACGAGGGTGGCGTCGGCCGGGCCGCAGTAGGTGTTGGAGACCACGTAGGCCGAGCCGAAGATCTGGAACGAGTGGATGGTCTCCAACAGGATGTTGAAGAAGAGGACGGGGGAAATCATCGGCAGGGTGATGTTCCAGAACCGGCGGAAGGGTCCGGCGCCGTCCATCTCGGCGGCCTCGTAGAGCTCCCTCGGGACCTGCTTGAGGCCGGCCAGGAAGATGACCATGGGTGCGCCGAACTGCCAGACGGTGAGCGCGACCAGGCAGTAGAGGATCCAGTCGGGGTTGCCGACCCAGCCTCCCGCGTGGACGCCCACGGCGGACAGCGCGCGGTCCACGATGGCGTTGTCGGAGAAGATCGACCGCCAGACGAAGGCCACGGAGACGCTCGCGCCGATGAGCGAGGGGGCGTAGAACGCGGCCCGGTAGAAGGCCTGGCCGCGGCGGCTCTGGGCGAGGAGCAGGGCGACGCCGAGCGCCAGCAGCAGCTTCAGCGGGGTGCCGATGACGACGTACTTGGCCGTCACCTCGACCGACTTCTGCCACCGGGGGTCGTCGAACATCTTGGTGAAGTTGTCGAGACCCACCCACTTCGGGGTGTTGAAGAGGTTGTAGTCGGTGAACGCGAAGTAGAGCGAGGCGATCATCGGGCCTGCGGTCAGCAGCAGGAAGCCCGCGATCCACGGGGACATGAAGAGGTAGCCGGCGAGGTTCTCCCGGCGGCCCCGCCGCTTGACGGCGGCGGGGGCTGCGGGGCGGGCCTTCCGGGTGGCGGGCGGTGAGTCCTTGACGAGCGTCACGGTGCTTTCCCTCGGTTCCGGTTCCGGTGCGGTCCGGTCAGGCCTGGAAGGCGGCCTGCGACTCGTCGAAGAACTGCTTCACCGCGTCGGAGACCTTGACCTTGCCGAGGCCCAGGTCGCCGCCGATGCGCAGGAAGGAGGCCTCGATGGTGTCGGCCCCGGAGGGGTGCGGGGTGATCGTGCCGAGGACGCCCGCCTTGGCGGTGTCGGCCTCGTACTGGGCGATCTCCTTGTTGACGGGGTCCGTCGGCTTGAAGGCGTCGTACTGCTGGGTGGAGGCGAGGATGCCGCGGTCGTAGCCCATGATCTTGCCGACCTCGGGGTCGTGGACCATGAAGTCGATGAACTGGGCGACCTCCTTGGGGTGCGGGGTGCGCGAGGAGGCGCTGAGCATCAGGGAGGCGAGGTACTGGCCGGTGTGCTTGCCGTCCATGGTGGGGATCGGGGCGAGGCCGTACTCGCTGCTGCCCTCCGCCGTGTAGCGGACGGTGAAGTTGTCCCAGGTGAATTCCGAGGCGCCGTGGCCCGCGGAGAGCGAGGACTTGGGCCGGTCCTGGGCCACGACCTTCGGGTCGGTGATGATGCCGGCCTTCGTGCGGCTGTAGCCGTCCTGCCACCACTCCGTCAGATCGGCCTTGTCGAAACCGAGTCCGTCCTTGGTGTAGAACGCCTTTCCGTTCTGCCGCAGGTAGAGGTCGTACAGGTACATGATGCTGAAGTAGCCCGTGTCCCCCGGCACCTTGGTCTTGTCGTGGATGGTCTTGAGGGCCTTGAAGTACTCGTCCCAGGTCCAGCCGGTCTCGGGTTCGACGCCGGCCTTCCGGAACACCTTCTTGTCGATGACCAGCGCCATGGTGTTGGAGCCCACGGGGACGCCGAGTTGCTTGCCGTCGACCTCGCCGACCTTGGTGACACCGGCCCGGAAGTCGTCGAGGCTCAGGTTTCCGGCGTCGATCTGCGACTTGAGATCGAGGAGAACGCTTCTCTTGTCGTACTTCCTAAGGAATGTGACGGCGTTTTGGAAAACGTCCGGGGGATTTCCGCCCGAGGCCTGCGTCTGGAACTTCTCCCAGAAAGACACGTAGTCCTGGAAGTCCGTCTTCACCTTGATCTTCGGATACTTCTTCTCGAAGAGCTTGATGGTCTGGTTGATCTTCTTGGCCCGCTCGTCGGCCCCCCACCACGAGTAACGGATCGTCACCGTTCCGTCGGCGGAGGTGCCGCTGTCGCCCCCGCACCCCGTTGTCGTGGCGAGACCCAGTGTGGCCACCCCGGCCCCCGCCGCCTTGAGGATCGTACGCCTCTCAACATTCCTGCTGGTTCCCACAGTCGGGCCCTCCCGGCGTCGTTGCCGCCTGCATGAATCGTTTCAAGTAAGCGCTTGCTGGCACAAGTTACGGAGGGCCTCGGGGTGCGTCAATGATTCGGACAGGAATTTCTTGGGGCACTCTTGGCCGGATCGATGACAAGCGGAGGCGGGACGCCGTCGCGGGCGCGGCGCTATCGCAGGTGAGACGCGCGAGGTCGGCGGGTCGAACGACGGGCGGCCGCTTGGGCGGGATCGGGTTACGGCCGAAAGTCGCCCAGGGTGCGGGCACCTGACGGGCCGTCCGGCGGACCTTGACGACTGACGGTGAGGTGGCGCGGAACCCGCGCCAGCCCCCGCGCACGACAACGGCCCACCTGCGCTGACGCAGATGGGCCGTTGATCCCGGGTGGGCGATACTGGGTTCGAACCAGTGACCTCTTCGGTGTGAACGAAGCGCTCTCCCACTGAGCTAATCGCCCGGGCACACGAAGAACATCACCAGCGCCGGCTGCGCGCCTCCCTGGACCCGGTGGTGACGGGCAACGGCGACCGGCTGCGCTTCGAGTCCTTCTCGGGC
>NZ_JBEXCS010000164.1:0-10262 GCF_040605395.1 Streptomyces sp. NPDC005648
GGGCGCGGGCTGAGCAAGTCACGGCCGCCGCCGGGCCGTTCCCCTCACCCGCGCCCCTTCTTGTCGCCGTCTACTGGCCGTCGTTCGGATTGAGCGGGTTGTCCAGCGGGCCCGAGGGGGTGTTGGACGGGGTGTTGCTGGGGGTGCTCGACGGCGTGTTGCTCGGCGTACTCGACGGCGTGTTGCTGGGAGTGCTCGACGGAGTGTTGCTCGGCGTACTCGACGGCGTGTTGCTGGGAGTGCTCGACGGAGTGTTGCTCGGCGTGCTCGACGGGGTGTCCGAGGGCTGCACCGCGGCGCCCTGGGTGGTGTCCAGCTCGAACTTGGTGACGCCGTCCATCACCCCGAAGGTGTAGGCGGCCCAGATCCGTGCCGGGTAGCTGCCACCGTTGATACGGCCGCTCGGGCTTCCGGGGACATTGCCCGTGGCGCCCGTCATCGGCACCTGGGCGTGCGACTTGGGGTCCTCGCCGAACAGGCCGACGGAGGTCACCAGGCTCGGTGTGAAGCCGGTGAACCAGGCCGACTTGTTGTTGTCGGAGGTACCCGTCTTGCCGGCGACCTGCTGGCCGTCGCGCTGCGGGTTGCTCGCCACCGACGTCTTCGCCGTACCGTCGTCGACCACGCCCGTGAGCACCGAGGTCACCGTGTCGGCGGCCTCAGGGGTGATCACCTGGCTGCCGATGGGGTTCGGGAAGCTGACGGGCTGGTTCTTGCGCTCGGCCGACTTGATGATCGTCGGGGTGACCTTCTTGCCGTGGTTGTCGAGGGTGGCGTAGATGCCGGCCATCTCCATCGGGCTGGCGCCCATGGAACCCAGCGTCTGCGCGGGAACCGCCTGCATGCCCTTGGTGTCCATGCCGAGCTTGCCGGCGACGGTCATCACCTCGTTCATGCCCACGTCGACGCCCATCTGCGCGAAGACCGAGTTCACGGAGTCGTTCATCGCCTTCTGGACGGTGATCTTCCCGTAGTTCTGCTTGTCCTCGTTGGGCGGTGCGAAGCCGACCTTGGTGCCGTTGTCGACCACCTGGCGGCCGCTGGTGCCGTCGTAGATCGTGTTCGCGTCGATCGCACGGCCGTCCTGGGTCTTCGCGTCCTCGTTGAGCGCGGCGGCCAGGATGACCGGCTTGAAGGTGGAGGCGGGCTGGTAGTCCTTGCGGGTCGCGTTGTTCGTGTAGTGCTTGAAGTAGTCCACGCCGCCGTACAGGGCGACGACCTTGCCCGTCTTCGGGTCGACCGAGACGGCACCGGCCTGGACGACGCCGTCGACCTTCCGCTTCTTCGCGTCGAGCCTGCTGGTCAGCTGCTGCTTGACCGACCGCTCCAGCGATTTCTGCTTCTTCTTGTCGATGTTCAGGGTGACGGTCCAGCCGCCCTGGGTGACCAGCGCCTCGGCGTCATTGATGTTGGAGGCGGTGCCGTTGGCCACGAGCTGCCGCTCCAGCGCCGCGTTGGCCGCGTCGACCAGGTAGCCGGTCTGCCCCTCCATGCCGGGCGGCGCCTTGGGCGCCTTCGGCACCGGGAACTTCAGGGCCTGGCGCTTGCTCGCGTCCAGCCAGTGCATCTCGACCATGTTGTCCAGGACGTAGTTCCAGCGCGCCTGCACCAGCTTCTTGCCGGTGTCGCTGGCGATCGCCCAGTCGTACTGGTTCGGCGCCTGGAGCAGGGCCGCGAGGTACGCGCCCTCCTGGACCGTCAGTTTCTGGGCGTCCTTGTGGTAGTACGCCTGCGACGCGGCCTGGATGCCGTAGGCGCCCCGGCCGTAGTAACTGGTGTTGATGTAGCCGGCGAGGATGTAGTCCTTGGTCTTCTGCCGGTCCAGCTTCAGCGAGATGACCAGTTCCTTCAGCTTGCGCGTGACGGTCTGGTTCTGGGTCAGGTAGTAGTTCTTGACGTACTGCTGGGTGATCGTCGAACCGCCCTGCGCGCCCTTGCCGGAGAGCGTGTTGAGCAGGCCTCGGGCCGTGCCCCTCAGATCGACACCGGAGTCCTTGTAGAAGGTCTTGTTCTCGGCGGCGACGAAGGTGTGCTGGACCTCTTTGGGGACCTGGGCGAGGTCGACGGTCTCCCGGTTGAGCTTGCCGCTGCGGGTGAGGATCGAGCCGTCGCTGTACTTGTAGACGTTGCTCTGCAGGGTGGCGTCGGCGTTCGCCGCCGGGATCGGGGTCATCATGTACAGCGCGATGAAGGCGCCCATGCCGAGCAGGCACACGCCGAGGAAGCCGCCGACGATCTTCTTCCAGGTGAAGAGCCGGCGTATGAAGCCGCGGCCGTCCTTCCCCTTGTCCTTGCCGGCCTTGCCCCGGCCGCCCTTGCCCTGGGCTGCCCTCCGGGCCGCGGCCCGGCCGCCCTCCATGGGGCCGGGCTCGGCTATGCCGACCGACGCGGTGCCGGCCGGGCGGGTGGGCGCCGCCGTGCCCGACGAGCGCGCGGGGGGAGCCGCGCGGCGGCCACCGCGCTGTCGCGCTCGTCTCTCTTCCGCTCGTCCCATGGGTCCGTTCCGCTCCGCTTCGTTCATGTGTGCTCATCCGTCACACAGGTTCGCCGCACAGGTCAGCTCAGAAAGCTAACACCGGGAGATGTGGCAAAGGCCCGCTGTTCCGGGCTTTTGCGGACGTGACAATCAGCACCCGCTCCGATGAAACCGACGGACAGAAGCGGTCGAAGGTTGCCCAGGAGTGGGAAGCGATACCACCTCGACACCTCCGCGCGCTGTTGCAGAACCATGACAATGGGCCGCCACCTGCGCACTCCCACACCCCGCCATGATCTACACACTCCGCGTATACATGAGGCGTATACACCGCGTGTACAGTCCTCGGCATGTCCATCGGTCACACCCTTCTGGGACTCCTTGAGTCCGGGCCACGTCATGGTTACGACCTCAAACGGGCCTTCGACGAGAAGTTCGGTCACGATCGGCCACTGCACTACGGCCAGGTCTACTCGACGATGTCCCGCCTGCTGAAGAACGGGCTCGTCGAAGTCGACGGCATCGAGGCGGGCGGCGGACCCGAGCGCAAGCGGTACGCCATCACCGGCGCCGGGGTCACCGACGTCGAGCGCTGGCTCGCCACGCCGGAGGCCCCCGAGCCGTACCTCCAGTCGACGCTCTACACCAAGGTCGTCCTCGCGCTGCTGACGCACCGCAACGCGGCCGACATCCTCGACACCCAGCGGGCCGAGCATCTGCGGATGATGCGCATCCTCACGGACCGCAAGCGCAGGGGCGATCTCGCCGATCAGCTCATCTGCGATCACGCCCTCTTCCATCTCGAGGCCGACCTGCGCTGGCTGGAGCTCACCGCGGCGCGCCTCGACAAGCTCGCCGAGGCGGTGGCCAGGTGACTCCTGCCGGTTCTCTTCTCGTCGCCGACGACCTGCGCAAGGCGTACGGGCCGACCACCGCGCTCGACGGCGCCGGGTTCTCCATCCACCCCGGCGAGGTGGTCGCCGTCATGGGCCCCTCCGGGTCGGGCAAGTCGACCCTGCTGCACTGTCTCGCCGGGATCGTGACGCCCGACTCCGGGTCGATCCTGTACGCCGGACGCGAGATGGCGACCATGAACGACGCGGAGCGCAGCGCGCTGCGGCGCTCCGAGTTCGGGTTCGTGTTCCAGTTCGGGCAGTTGGTGCCGGAGCTGACCTGCGTCGAGAACGTCGCCCTTCCGCTCCGGCTGAACGGCACCTCCCGCAAGGAGGCCGAGCGGGCCGCGCTGACCTGGATGGAGCGGCTGGAGGTCGACGACCTCGCAAAGAAGCGGCCCGGCGAGGTGTCCGGCGGCCAGGGGCAGCGGGTCGCCGTGGCCCGGGCGCTGGTCACCGACCCGCGCGTGCTGTTCGCCGACGAGCCCACCGGCGCCCTCGACTCGCTCAACGGCGAGCGCGTCATGGAGCTGCTCACGGACGCCGCCCGGACCACCAACGCGGCCGTCGTGCTCGTCACGCACGAGGCGCGGGTGGCCGCCTACTCCGACCGCGAGATCGTCGTACGGGACGGGAAGTCCCGGGACATGGAGCGCGTCGTATGAGCCTGCGGGGGTGGGCCGGGGATCTGGCCATGGGGGTGCGCTTCGCCTTCGCCGGCGGGCGTGAGGGGTGGACGCGGGCCGTGCTGACGGCCGTCGGCGTCGGCCTCGGGGTGGCGTTGCTGCTGCTGACCACGGCGATACCGAGCGCGCTGTCCGCGCGGAACCATCGCGGCACCGACCGGGACGACTTCACCTACAGCGCGAACGCGCTGAAGAAGGCCGAGAACACGCTCGTCATCGCCGACACGGACACCACCTTCCGCGGCAAGGACGTGCGAGGGCGGCTGGTGGAGCCCGAGGGGGCGAAGGCGCCGCTGCCGCCCGGGGTCGGGAAGTTCCCGGGCAAGGGCGAGATGGTCGTCTCTCCCGCGCTCGAGCGGCTGCTGGACTCCGGCTCCGGCCGGATACTGCGGGACCGGATGCCGTATCGGGTGATCGGCACCATCGGGCAGTCCGGGCTGATCGGGCCCACCGAACTCGCCTACTACGCGGGCGCGACCGGGCTGGAGAACCATCTGGCGAGCGGCTCGGTCGAGCGGATCGACTACTTCGGGCCCTCCCCGCAGCACACACCCGACAAGCTGGACCCGATCCTCATCCTGCTCGTCATGATCATCTTCGTGGTGCTGCTGCTGCCCGTCGGTGTGTTCATCGCGGCCGCCGTGCGCTTCGGCGGTGAGCGTCGGGACCGCCGGCTCGCGGCCCTCAGGCTGGTCGGGGCGGACGGGCGGATGGCGCGCCGGATCGCCGGGGGCGAGGCGCTCGCGGGGGCGCTGCTCGGCCTCGTGCTCGGCACCGTCTTCTTCCTGGCCGGGCGGCAGCTGGCGGGGTCGCTGGTGGTGCGGGACATCAGTGTGTTCCCGAGCGACCTCAACCCCTCGCCCGCGCTGGTCGCGCTGGTCGCCGTCGCCGTACCGGCCGCGGCCGTCCTGGTGACGCTGTTCGCGCTGCGCGGGGTGGTCATCGAGCCGCTCGGCGTGGTCCGTACGGCGAAGCCGCCGCGCCGGCGGCTGTGGTGGCGGCTGCTGCTGCCGCTGGCCGGTCTCGCGCTGCTGTACCCGATGGTCGGGCAGGGCCGCGACAACGGCGACTTCAACGAGTGGATGGTGATCGGCGGCACCGTGCTGCTGCTGGTCGGCGTCACCGCGCTGCTCCCCTGGGTCGTGGAGGCCGTGGTGAGCCGGCTCGACGCCGGGTCCGTGTCCTGGCAACTGGCCGTGCGCAGGCTGCAGTTGAGCAGCGGCTCGGCGGCCCGCATGGTCAACGGCATCGCGGTCGCGGTGGCCGGGGCGATCGCGCTGCAGATGCTGTTCGCCGGGGTCGAGCACGACTACGTCAAGGACACCAGCAACGACCTGAGTCGGGCCCAGATGCAGATCTACATACGCGGCGACGTCCCGGTGGCCGACGCCGCCCGGCAGCTCGCGGCGACCAAGGGCGTGCGGCGCGCCTCGGCCATCTCGCAGGGCTCGCTCGGCGACCGGCCCAAGGAGGCCGACACCACCCTGGAGGTGGCCGCGGGCACCTGCGCGGAGCTGCGGGAGGTGGCCCGGCTGTCCTCCTGCCGCGACGGTGACGTCTTCGTGGTCAAGGGCGGCAGCTACGACGCCAAGGCCAGGGAGCTGACCACCGCGGGCCGCACCCTGTACTTCGACCCGGTCTACAGCGGCTCCACGCACCACACGGTGGCCTGGAAGGTGTCCCCCGGCGTCAAGGCGGCGGCCGAGCGCGAGGACCCGACCGGGTATGCGCGCGGCGGTCTGCTGTTCACCCCGGGCGCGCTGCCCCCGGGCACCATGGCCGGCATGGTCCAGCAGGTGTACGTCTCGCTGAACCCGTCGGTGCCGGACGCCGACGACTACGTACGCAACACCGCCGCGCGACTGGACCTGCTGGCGGATGTGAACACCATGGCGGCCAGCAGGACGTCGCTGCAGTTCCGCTCCATCCGCACCGGCCTGTTCGTCGGCGCGACCTGTGTGCTGATGCTGATCGGCGCGAGCCTGCTGGTCTCCCAGCTGGAGCAGCTGCGCGAGCGCAAGAAGCTGCTGTCGGCGCTGGTCGCGTTCGGCACCCGGCGCCGCACGCTGAGCCTGTCGGTGCTGTGGCAGACGGCGATCCCGATCGCGCTGGGCCTGCTGCTGGCCGCGGTGGTCGGACTGACGCTGGGCGCGGTGCTGCTGAAGATGGTCGAGGTCTCGGTGAGCGTGGACTGGGCGAGCGTGCTGTCGATGACGGCGATCGGCGCCGGGGTCGTCCTCGCGGTGACCCTGCTCAGCCTGCCGCCGCTGCTGCGGCTGATGCGCCCGGACGGGCTGCGCACGGAGTAACCGAGCGCGGCCGGACCCCACGGCCACGGCGGCCCCTCCCCCTGCGACGGGGAGGGGCCGCCGTCCTGTGCGCTCACAGGCCGTAGCTCTGCACCACCCGCCGTACCTGCGCGAACAGCATCCCCACATTGACGGACTTGCGGCAGACCACCACCGCGACGACGTCCTGCTGCTCGTTCATCCTCACGAACAGGTGAGTGAGGTTCTCGCTGTTGACCAGGATCTCCTGGAAGAAGTGGTTCTCGCTCTGGACGCCGCGACGCTCCTTGAACACGTCCTCGATCATCACCACCGTCCGCCCCTGGAACAGGTCGAGGGTCGCACCCGCGAGCAGGTCCAGGACCTCCGGCGGGTGGTTGTCGACCGTCTCGTACGACAGCAGCATGCCGGTGGACATGTCGACGATGCCCGAGGCGACACAGTCGGGGGCATCCGTACGCAAGGACTTGACCAGGCCCATCACCTGGTCGGAGAAACCGGGGGTCATACGCTTTGTCGCCATCCCTTCAGACTCCTTCTGCCGTCTTGTTCATGAGGATCGAACCGATCCGGTCCAGGGCGGGCTGGGTCGCCAGATGCAGCCGGTCGACGTCCATGCCCTCGTCGCCGAGGACGACCATCAGGGCCGTGTCGCCGACGGCGTAGAAGGCGGCACAGCCGTGGCTTCCGTAGGTCACCGTCTGGCGCAGGGTGCCGCGGGAGGTCGCCTGGGCGGTGCGGCGGGCCAGGCCCAGGCCGGCCGCGGCGAGCGCGGCGAGCCCTTCCGGGTCGATCGAGTCGGCGGTGTCGGCCGCGATGAGCAGCCCGTCGGCCGCCGCGACCGCGGTGTCGGTGATGCCGGTGACCTGCTCGCGCAGGACACGCATCTCCAGCGCCAGGGCTTCGTGATCCATTCCATCAACTCCCGTAATTTCCTTGGGATCTGTTCATCTCGGGGTTCCGTTCCTGAGGCGGAAGAAGCCGCCCGGCCTACGGCGGGGCAGGTCGTCCGGTGCGGGCGGTTCGGGCGGGGGCGGGACGGGCGGCGGGGGTGTCCGGTGCCGTACGCCCTCGGGCGGGGTGCGGACCGGGATGGGCGCGGGGGACGCGGGACACTCCAGGAGGCCCTCGGCGAGCATGCGGGCGAGTTCGACGGTGACGGTGTAGACACCGCGCCCGGTGCGGAAGGCGAGGTCCCGGGCGGTACGGCGGCCGTCGGCATGCGCCAGCAGATCGCTGCGGAGTTCGCTCATCGGGCGGTCCAAGCCCCTCACCGGGAGCGGCCGTTCACGGTCCGGGTGGACCGGGTGGGGCAGCGTGGCGAGGGCGGCGAGCCTGCGTGCGGCCTCCTCCAGGAGCCGGGCGGGGGGTTCGCCGACGGGAACCGGGGCGGGCGGCTCCCCACCGGCGGCGATCCGTTCGCAGCCGTCGACCCGGCCCGCGACGACCGCGAACGCCGCGTCGTGCAGGGCCATTTCGCAGACCACCCGCAGCTGGGCGGCCCCGGTGTACCCGTGCGCGATCAGCCCGGCGACCGGCCAGCGCGCACCCCCGGCCTCCCGCACGAGCGCCGCCCACTGCTCCCCGTTCACCCGCCCGGACCGCAGCAGCAGCGCCTCGGGCCCGGGCGCGCCCGGGCTCTCCACGGCGACGACGAGCCCGTTACGGAGGTGGAAGGTCCCCCCGGGCATCCCCGTCACCCGCAACCGCCCGGTCGCCCCCTCGCGCCCACAGGCACCCAGAGCCCGCGCCAGCAGCTCATAGCCCGACATCACGCCCCCAGGGCCTGTCCGGCGGATCGGGTCGGTGTCGCGGGGCCTGGCACGCACTCCCCCGGAGGGGGACCCCCAGCCGCGTTGTCGTCACTCGCCATGGCTCCGCCATGCCTCCCTCCTCCGCCTTGCAGCTGCACGCACCAGGCCCCGCTCGGCGTGGCCAAGAAGCGCCGTACCTCAAGGCCGACCTGATCCGCCGGACAGGCTCTCGCCCGCCCCAGCCGAGTCGCACATACGCCTGACGCGTAGCGCTGAGGGGGGAAGATGTATCAGTCCGGGCGCATATTCCGTCCGGGGATTTCCGACCTGTCCCCGGTTGGCGGAAGTTGAGCCGCGCGTCCGCCCAATTGGCTTTGTTCGAGGCTCATTTGATCGATTGGGAAGCGCTTTTCAAACGGTGTCGTCGGGGTCGCCGACATCGGAACCGGCGTCCAGTCGGCCCGTCGAGTAGGCCCGCAGATACCCCACCACCGTATTGGTCACCGCCACCAGCGGTACGGCGACCACCGCACCGCCGATGCCCGCGACCATGCCGCCCGCGGCGACCGTCAGGACCACCGCGAGGGGGTGGACCCGGACCGCGCGGCCGAGGATGAAGGGCTGCAGGATGTGGCCCTCGATCTGCTGGACGGCGAGGACGACGGCCAGGGTCATCACGGCGGTGAAGACGCCCTGGGTGACGAGGGCGACCACCACGGCCAGGGCGCCGGAGGCCACCGCGCCGACGAGCGGGATGAAGGAGAACAGGAAGATGAAGACGGCGAGCGGGACGGCCATGGGCACGTCGAGGAAGTAGATGCCGATACCGATGAAGATGGCGTCGATGAGGGCCACCAGGACCGTGCCGCGGACGTAGGCCGTGAGGGTGCGCCAGGCGGCCGGGCCGGCGCCGGCGACGGCCGGGCGGGCCGCGGCCGGGACCAGCTTCAGGCTCCACTCCCAGATACGACGGCCGTCGTAGAGGAGGAAGAGGGTCGAGAAGAAGGTCAGGAGGATGCCGGTGAGGGCCTCGACCACGACCTGGACGCCCTCCAGGCCGAACGACGTGATCTGGTCGGTGTTGGCGCCGACCGCCTCCCGCAGGTTCTTGGCGATCTGGTTGATCTGCTTGTCGGTGACGTGGAAGGGGCTCTTCAGAAGCCAGTTGCGCAGGTCGTCGATGCCGTTCTGGATCTGGTCGGAGAGATTGTCGATGTTCTCCATGACCTGCCAGGTCACGAACCAGCCGATCAGGCCGAGGACGACGAAGCCGAGGATCGCGGTGAGCGCGGTGGCGGGGCCGCGCGGGAAACCGTGACGCTGCAGGCGGGCCACCGTGGGCTGGAGCAGGGCCGTGATCAGCAGGGCGAC
The DNA here is from genome assembly GCF_040605395.1 of Streptomyces sp. NPDC005648. Lineage (NCBI taxonomy): Bacteria > Bacillati > Actinomycetota > Actinomycetes > Kitasatosporales > Streptomycetaceae > Streptomyces > Streptomyces sp. NPDC005648. The sequence continues at coordinate 9,469 of NZ_JBEXCS010000164.1, forward strand.
CACGAAGGCGAACACGACGAGTTGTACGGCGCTGATGACCCGCATCAGCACCCACACCGTGCCCGCGAGCACCAGCAGGCGCCAGCCGGCCTCCGCGGCGACCCGTACGCCCCACGGGACCGCCTGGGCGGGGTCGGGGCGCACCGGGACGACGATGGCGCGGGTGGTCTCCGGCGCCCGGTCCTCTGGGGCCTCGGCATCCGCGGGGGCGGCGGACTCCGCGGAGCCGGCGGACTCCGCCGGGCCGGCGGAGTCCGCGGGGTCCTCGGAACCCACCGGGCCGGTGGAGTTCGCGGGGCCGGCGGTCGTCGAGGGCTTGGCGGTCGTCGAGGGCTTGGGGGTCGGCGTGGGCTTGGCGGCCGTCGTGGGCTCGGGGGTCGGCGGGGTGCGCTTCGGGCGGGGCGGGGGGCCGGCCTCGGCCTCCTCGCGCTCCACCTCGGCGCGCCGCTCCTCCAGACGTTCGCTGACCTCGGTCAGCCCGGCACCGAGCCGACCGAGCCACCCTGGCACTCGCGACATGATCCGTCCTCTTCCCCCGCGTCCCCGGGTGCTGGCCACCACTCCCCCCTGGAGTCGTTCGCGTCCGACCGTACAGGGCGACAGCCCCTCCCCCTAGGACGGGGAGGGGCTGTCGAGGGTTGAGAGGCGAGACGACGAGTCTCGGCGACCGCTCAGTACCAGTGGTTGGCGGACCAGAAGGACCAGGCCTCACACGGGCTGCCGTAGCGGCTGTTCATGTAGTTGAGGCCCCACTTGATCTGGGTGGCCGGGTTCGTCTGCCAGTCGGAGCCGGC
>NZ_JBEXCS010000165.1:0-10099 GCF_040605395.1 Streptomyces sp. NPDC005648
GAAGGCCACCTCGATCTGGGGCACCCCGCGCGGGGCGGGCGGCAGACCGGTGAGGTCGAAGACGCCCAGCTTCTTGTTGTACGCGGCGATCTCCCGCTCGCCCTGGTACACCTGGATGCCCACGGAGGGCTGGTTGTCGGTGGCCGTCGTGAAGATCTCCGAACGCCGGGTCGGGATCGTGGTGTTGCGCTCGATGAGCTTGGTCATGATGCCGCCCTTGGTCTCGATGCCCAGGGACAGCGGGGTGACGTCGAGCAGCAGCACGTCCTTGACGTCACCGCGGATGACACCGGCCTGCAGGGCCGCGCCGACGGCCACGACCTCGTCCGGGTTGACGCCCTTGTGCGGGTCCTTGCCGGTGAGCTCCTTGACCAGGTCGGTGACGGCCGGCATCCGGGTCGAGCCGCCGACGAGGATCACGTGGTCGACCGCCGAGAGCTTGATGCCCGCGTCCTTGACCGCCTGGTGGAAGGGCGTCTTGCAGCGGTCGAGGAGATCCGCGGTGAGCTCCTGGAACTGGGCCCGGGTCATCTTCTCGTCGAGGTGCAGCGGCCCCTCGGAGGACGCGGTGATGTAGGGCAGGTTGATCGTCGTCTCGGACGAGCTCGACAGCTCGATCTTCGCCTTCTCGGCGCCCTCGCGCAGCCGCTGCAGCGCCATCTTGTCCTTGCCGAGGTCGACGCCGTACTGCCCCTGGAACTTCTTGACCAGGTGCTCCACGATCCGCTGGTCCCAGTCGTCGCCGCCCAGGTGCGTGTCCCCGTTGGTGGCCTTGACCTCGATGACCCCGTCGCCGATCTCCAGCAGCGACACGTCGAAGGTGCCGCCGCCGAGGTCGAAGACCAGGACCGTCTGCTCCTCGCCGCGGTCGAGGCCGTAGGCGAGGGCCGCGGCCGTCGGCTCGTTGATGATCCTGAGGACCTTCAGGCCGGCGATCTCCCCGGCCTCCTTGGTCGCCTGCCGCTGCGAGTCGTCGAAGTACGCGGGTACGGTGATCACCGCGTCCGTGACGTCCTCGCCGAGGTAGGACTCGGCGTCCCGCTTGAGCTTCTGCAGCACCCGCGCGGACAGCTCCTGCGCCCGGTAGCGGGTCCCGTCGATCGACCCCTGCTCGGGGAAGCGCCAGTGCGCGTCGCCCATGTACCGCTTCACCGACCGGGCCGTGCGCTCCACGTTCGTCACGGCCTGCCGCTTGGCGACCTCTCCGACCAGCACCTCCCCGTTCTTGGCGAAGGCCACGACCGACGGTGTGGTCCTGGCCCCCTCCGCGTTGGCGACGACGGTGGGTTCGCCGCCCTCCAGGACGGCCACCACCGAGTTCGTGGTACCGAGATCGATCCCGACCGCACGTGCCATCTCCGTCCCCTTCCGCCAGGGCGCTTCCCAGACTCCAGCACAAAACTTGAGTGCGCTGTTGTCAATGCCGCGTAGGTCCCGGGTTCCGTCCCGGGTACCCCGGAAAACGCCGGTGCCGCGCCCCGGTCTCGGGGGACGCGGCACCGTGGCCGTACCGGTCGGGCGATCAGGCCAGCTTGGCCGAGAGGGTGATCGTCGTGCCGGCCAGCGCCTGGCTGACCGGGCAGTTCTTCTTGGCGTCCTCGGCGGCGGCGACGAACGTGTCGTTGTCGATCCCGGGGACCGTCCCCTCGACGGTGAGGTGGATACCGGTGATGCCCTCACCCGGCTGGAAATTCACGTCCGCGGAGGTGACGAGCTTGGTGGGCGGGGTGCCGGCGCCGTTCAGGGCGTGCGACAGCGCCATGGAGAAGCAGCTGGAGTGCGCGGCGGCGATCAGCTCCTCGGGGCTGGTCTTGCCGTTCGCGTCCTGGGAGCGCGAGGCCCAGGTGACGGGCTGTGCCTCGATGGCACCGGAGGAGTCGAAGCTGACGACACCGCTGCCCTCGATCAGGTTGCCTTCCCAGACGGTGTGTGCGGAGCGCGTGGTTGCCACGGTGAATCCTTCCGAATCCGGATGTTTCTCGGGACCCCATCCGATCACATTCCGGCTCATCGCACCCGGAAGACCGGCCCACGCGCGGTGAACGGCAGCCGTGCCCCCTGGGGGATCAGATACGCGTGCTCGCGCCGCACCCGCAGCACGTCGCACCAGCCGTCCGTGATCACGAGGAGCGGCGCGCCCGGCGGGAAGTCGTCGGCCCGCTGCAGCAGGTCGATCCCGGGCTGCAGGACCGTGCCGCCGCGGCCGTGGACCCGGACCCGGCCGGCGATCTCCGTGACCGGCAGATAGCCCGCGTCGTGCGGGGCGGCGTCGCAGAAGACGACCCGGGCGGCCGGGACGTCACGGGCCTCGGCGTACGAGGCGATCGCGCCCAGCGCCTTGCCCAGCAGGGTGACGTTCATGGAGCCGGAGGTGTCGAGGACCACGCCGAAGGTGCAGCGGGCGATCTCCTCCGGCGGGTAGTAGTGGCCCGCGCGCGGGATGCCGGGCGTGGCGGACTGACGGCGGGAGGGGCGGGCGTACGTCCGTACGGGCTCGGGTCTGGGCACGAACTCGTCGAACCAGCGGGCGAGCCGGGCGTCCCAGGGCAGGGGTGGATGGCTGAGGGTACGGATCTCCTGGACCAGGCCGGCCGGGAGGTGGCCGCGTCCCTGCCGCTGGTGCAGGTCCAGGCCCTGGGCGAGGCCGCGCCGGTAGAACTCGTCGAGGTCGACGTAGTCGCCGGGCGGCCCGAGCGGGGTGCCGAGGATGTCACCGACGCCCTTGCCGCGCGGGGTGGCCAGCCGGCGTATCCGGCGCAGGTCGCCGGCGAGACGGTCGTAGACCTCCTCGGAGGACAGGCCGGTGAGGGCGGGGTCGTGCAGCAGGCCGTCCGGCATGGTGCCGATCCGCATCTCCACGAGCCAGCCGTTGATGACGTAGTCGCAGGCGACGTTGAAGAGGTAGGGGTCGCGGGCGCCGCAGCGGTCGCCGTGGCGGAGGGCGGCGTGCAGCATCTCGTGGGCGAGGATGAAGCGCCACTCCTCGTCGTCGAAGTGGCGCAGCGGATTGAGGTAGATCTCGCCGGCCTCCGCGTTCACCGCGGCCACGGAGATGCCGTGGGCGCGGGCGAGTTCGGCGTCGGCGACGAGCTTGACGCCGGCCGCGACACCGCCGAGCAGCGGGTACGAGGAGACGAACCAGCTCAGCGCCCGCTGCCACGGGCGCTGCGGGGAGAGCTCGCCGGTGAGGGAGTCACGGCGGCCGCCCGCCATGTCCATCGCCGCGGACACCGTCCGGGTCAGCGCGGTCGCGAACGCCAGCTGATGGTCCGGGGGTTGCGCCCAGCCGGACCACGGCACGAGCAGCTGGTCGGGTACGCCGACGGCGGTACCGCAGCTCTCGTACGCGGGCGGGAGCCCGTCCCGCCGCCAGCGTACGGCGAGTTGCTCCTCGTCGCCGTCCGGGTAGGAGGCGGGGAGCGATTCCGGGGTCTGGCCGACGGGGAAGTTCAGCAGGAAGCGGTTGACCACGACACAGCGCGCGGCGATGTCGTGGCGGTCGGGCTGTTCGCGCGGCTGCGGGCCCTTCACCGCGGGGACGTGACCGAAGCCGAGGTGGAGTACGGCGTGCGCGAGGGCCCAGGCCCAGGCGCCGGGGTCGGCGGTGGGGGTCCCCCCGCGCGAGGTTGTTCGAGCGTGGGGGAGGCTGGGGTGGACGTGCAGGTCGCCGTCGGAGTCGACGACCACCAGCCCGTCGCGGGGGGCGAGTTCGCACTCCTCGCGTCGGCAGACGCCGAACTCCACCGCCGCGAGCGCCGGGTTGGCCCGCACCAGCCGCAACCCCTCGGCAAAGGCCTCCGCCGCGAGATCCCGCTTCTTCTCCCCCTTGCCCTTGGTACGGCCGCTCATCGCCGCGCCTCCACCAGCCGGGGCATGTCCCGCGCCGCCTCGATGAGGAACCACGAGGGCAGTACGGGGTTGCCGTCGGCGTCGGAGGCGATCACGGTCTGGGCCACCTCGACGGAGATCTCGGCGAGCTGGACCAGCAGCGACTTGGCGCGGTACGCGGTCTGCCGGCCGTTCGCCGACATGTGCTCCTTGCTGACCGGGAGTTCCTTGATCAGCCGGCCGCGGAAGGACTCGGCGAGGTAGTAGAGCAGATCGCGGTCCGCCGGCCCGCCCGGCCAGCGGGCTTCGCCCTTGATGATCGCCTCGATGCCGAACCGGCTGCGCACGATCTTGACGTAGCCGCAGAAGGCGGTGGCGTGGGCGGGCGTCAGCGTGCCGTGGGCGAGGACCTTCAGCGTCTCCTCGTCGAGGTCGCGGCCGAAGGAGTGCAGGGCGTCGGAGAGCATGTGCCAGGAGCGGGGCGTGGAGAACGGCTCCTCGGTCTTGGGCGGCTTGGACCACAGGTGGTCGGGGCGGTCGGTGAGGTGGTCGAGGATCCAGGGGTGGATGCCGTGGTTCGCCGCCCAGGTCAGCCAGTCCCCGGCGGACGCCTCCAGGTGGACGTGGGCGAGGCGGTTGACGAGGGCGGAGGCGATCGGACGGGCGAGGGCGTTGTCGGTGGCGCGGTTGCCGGCGCCGATGACGATCGACCCCGTCGGCAGCTCGTAGTTGCCGATACGGCGGTCGAGGATGAGGGAGTAGAAGGCCTTCTGCACGTCCGGGGTGGCCGCGTTGAGCTCGTCCAGGAACAGGCAGTACGGCTCGTCGCGGGCGATCGCCTCCGGCGGGCAGAACACGGACCGCCCGTCACGGATCTGCGGCACCCCGATCAGGTCCTCCGGCGCGAGCTGGGTGCCGAGCAGGCTCACGCACTCGAGGCCCAGCGACTCGGCGAACTCCCTTACCAGGGAGGACTTTCCGATGCCGGGCGCGCCCCAGAGGAAGACCGGCCGCACGGTGGCGAGGCCGAGCAGCAGTTCGGGTATCCGGGCGGGCGTGACGGTGACGGCAGCCTGCAACGCAGGGGCTCCTTGGGGGTGTTCGAGGTGTTTGCGACTCGGACAGTGTGTCCCCCGGCCCCGTCGGGCGCAGCCGAATTTCGGGCGGCCTTCAGGCGGCCCGTTCCTCCGGCCGCGTCTCCAGCGGCACCTGGGGCCCGTCCGTCTCGCGCAGCCAGCGCCGCAGCACCTGGTGCACCTGCTCGGCGCCGACGAGTTCGCACCCCTCCTCGACCGGCGCGGAGAACACCACCGGCGACAGCAGGAACGGCCTGCCCTGCGCACCGCCGAGCCCGCCGTGCGAGCCGATCTGCTCCTCGAACGCGAGGACCTCGCCGTCGGCCGGGTCGTGGAAGGAGTTGACCATGATGTCGGCGGTGTGCGGGAAGGAGTGTGTGCGCCGGACCGCGTCGGCGGCGCCGGGTCCGAAGGCCTCCAGCGGGCCGCGTCTGTCGTCGAGCCGGTCGAGCGGTATCTCGGCGCCGTACGCGCCGAGCAGCACTCCGCCGTGCTCCTCGCTGCGCACGAGCAGGAAGCCGATGCCGGGATGGTTGGCGAGGGTCGTCAGCAGGGCGGGGTGGCGGGCGTCGATCTCCTCCTTGCTCATCCGGTGGTGCACGTCCGGGAAGGAGACCAGGCCCAGGTTGCCGGAGGCCAGCACGATCGGCTCCGAGTGGTGCGAGGGGCGGTGCTGCTCGCGCCGCTCCTCGACCGGCCGGCGCAGCGCCGCGCGCACGGCGGCACGGGCCTCCGCGCCGCTGTGGGTGCGCTGGGCCTTGCGCGGTACGGGCAGCCCGCAGCCGGCCCGCACCAGCTCGCCGAGGCCCAGGCCGTAGCGGGCGCGGAAGGTCTCCCCCGGGCTCTGGCCGTGGTCGGACAGGACGACGATCCGGTACGGCCGCGGGGCGTGCTCGGCGACGTGCGCGATCAGCGCGAGGGAGCGGTCGAGACGTTCGAGGACCTTCTCGGCGTCCCGGCTGCGCGGCCCGGAGTGGTGCGCGACCTCGTCGTAGGCCACCAGGTCGGCGTAGACGGCGGTGCGGCCGGCCAGCAGGTCGCCCATCACCGCCGCGACGACGACGTCCCGTTCGACGACGGTCGCGAAGGCGCGGACGAAGGGGTAGAGGCCGCCGCGGGAGACCCGCGGGCGCTGCTTGCCGAGCACCGCCCGGGTGGACTGGCCGATCTCGCGGCCGACCTCGGCCACGAAGGACATGGCGGTGCGCACGGCGTTGGCCGGGTCGGAGAAGTAGGCGAAGTAGCCGGCCCGGGAGCGGTTCTCGCGGCCGCGCCTGCGGGTGGCGATGGACAGGACCAGGGCCTGTTCGTCGGCTCCGCCGCTGAACAGGTTGCCGCGGCTGGCCCCGTCGGCGGTGAGCAGTCCGCCGTCGCCGGTGAACTCGACGGCGCGGCGCTGGAGTTCGGCGGCGCTGGTCGGGCGGTTGCAGACCATCACCTCGCCCCGGTCCTTCTCGTACCAGCGGAAGGCGGGGATGTCGTGGTTGGAGCCGTGCAGGATGCCGAGCTGGCTGGCGCCGGTCTGGCTGGACCAGTCGGTGCGCCAGGGGGTGAGCCGGTGGGTGGCGTCCAGCCAGGCGGCGACGGTGGGCATCAGCCCCTTCTTCACGGCGTCCACGAGGACGTCGTGGCCGACGCCGTCGAGCTGCAGGAAGACCGTGCCGGGGGCGGAGGGGCCGGGCGGCAGGCGTCTGCGGCGGCGGTCGGCGAGACGGTAGAGCCGGCGTCGGTAGGCGTCGTCGTCGCGGACGGCCAGGGCACCGCCGGTGGCGGAGGCGACGGCGGACATCACCGCGGCGACGACCACGGCCGTCTCGGGCGCGGCCTCGGCGCTGCTGGCGGGGTTGAGGCGCAGGGCGACCAGCAGCAGGGAGCCGTTCAGGACGAAGACGAGCAGGCCCAGTACGAGGGCCGGCACCAGCAGCAGGAGACGTACCAGCAAGGGCCAGACCAGGGCCGACAGCAGACCGAAGGCTCCGGCGCCGAACGCGGCGGTCACGGCGATGTGGGTGGCGCTCTCACCGTCCGGGGACTGCAGCCGGAAGTCCGGCAGGATCCCGGCGAGCACGAGCATGGTCACGGTGGACACCGCCCACACGGCGACGCTCCGCCCGATCTGACTGGCCACCCGCCGCCACCGCACGCCCGCACACCTCACGTCCCGCCCCCCCACCACCACGGCCCCGACCCAAGCCTGTCATACGAGCCTCGGCGTCGGTTTCCCGCACGGAGAACGCCCGCCCACCGAGCATGGGGTTTCCCACTCTGCCGGGGCGTGCCGGGCCTCCTGGGGGCTAGCGGCCGTCGTAGCCGGCTGTCGGCATGGAGAGGCGGCGGTGGACCCGGGCCTTCATCTGGGCGTCGTAGCACGGCTCCGCGGAGCCGACCGTCTCCACCCGCACCCCGCGCCGCGCGCACTCCGCGGTGAACTCCTCGACGGAGGACAGCGCGCTCTCCAGGACCCGCCGGCTGGGCGCCACGAACAGGTCGATCCCGGGCCGGACGCCGTCCCACAGGACGCAGTGGTCGGCCCGCAGCCCTCGCACCAGAAGCTCCCGGCTGACGATGTACCCGCGCTCGGCCGCCCAGCGCGCGCACATCGCGTGCTGGCTGCGGGAGTCCACCAGGAAGGGATCTGCGTCCAGCTCCTCGAGCGGCGTCAGACTCGCGATCGCCGTGACGCGCACGCGCATCGGTCCCATGGCGTCCCCCTCACCTCCGGGTTTCGCCGCCGACCCTACTCCAGCCCGTAGGCTTCGGGGAGTCGCGCGAAGGAGGCAAAGAAGGTGCCGGTGGAGATCACCTGGTGGGGTCACGCCACTTGCACGGTCGAGGACTCGGACGTCCGTGTGCTCACCGACCCCCTGTTCGCCCGCCGTCTCGCCCACCTCCGCCGCCGCAGAGGCGCGCTGCCACCGCCCGGCGCCCGACGCGCGGACGTGGCGCTCGTCTCCCATCTGCACGCCGACCACCTGCACGTTCCCTCGCTGGCGCGGCTCGCGGAGGGCACGCGCCTGCTGGTGCCCCGGGGCGCACCCCGGGCGGTGCCGGGGCTGCGCCGGCTCACCCACCTCCACATGACCGAGGTGGCCCCCGGCGATGTCACCAGGATCGGCGGTGTCGTCGTACGAACCGTGCCCGCGCGGCACGACGGGCGGCGGCTGCCGGTCGGCCCGCACCGCTCCCCCGCTCTCGGGTACGTCGTCGAGGGCGAGGGGCGGACGTACTTCGCCGGGGACACCGGGCTGTTCGACGACATGGCGAAGGAGGTCGGGCCGGTCGACGTGGCGCTGCTGCCGGTGGGCGGCTGGGGGCCCTACCTCGGGGAGGGGCACCTGGACGCGGGCCGGGCCGCGTCGGCGCTGGCCCGGCTGGCGCCGCGCAGCGCGGTGCCGGTGCACTACGGCACGTACTGGCCGATCGGGATGGACGCCGTGCGCCCCCATGAATTCCACGCGCCCGGCGACGAGTTCGTGCGCCTCGCGGCCGAGCACGCGCCGGAGGTTGCGGTGCACCGGCTCGGGCACGGGGAGAGTGTGCGGCTGGAGGTCGCTCGGTGATGGAGCTGGCGGTCACCGTGACATCGACCGTGCCGATCGAGTCCACGCAGCAGGCGATCGGGTATCCGTCGCTGTTTCTGCTGGTGCTGTTCGGGGCGCTGGTGCCGGTGATTCCCACGGGGGCGCTGGTGAGTTCGGCGGCCGTGGTCGCGTTTCACCAGACGGCGCCGTTCGCTCTGGCGCTGGTGTTCGTGACGGCCGCGCTGGCGGCGTTCCTCGGGGACGCGGCGCTGTACTGGCTGGGGCGGCGCGGGATGAGGTCGAAGAACGGGTCGCGGTGGCTGGAGGCGATCCGGTCGCGGGCGCCGGAGGAGAGGCTGACGCAGGCGCAGGAGAAGCTGGCCGAGCACGGGGTCGCGGTGCTGGTGCTGTCGCGGCTGGTGCCGGCCGGCCGTATCCCGGTGATGCTGGCCTGTCTGATCGCCGAGTGGCCGATGCGCCGGTTCGCCCGGGGGAACCTGCCGGCCTGCCTGGCCTGGGCGGCGACGTACCAGGTGATCGGCATCCTGGGCGGGTCGCTGTTCAGCGAGCCCTGGGAGGGCGTGGTGGCGGCGGTCGCACTCACCGTGCTGGTCAGCGCGGCCCCCGCCCTGTGGCGACGCATCCGCCGGACGACGACTGCCTAGGCGATGACTGCCTAGGCCAGCACCCGGGATCCGCCCACCGGCAGGTCCCACAGGTCGTCCCGGTCCAGGCCCGCCTTCTCCCATGCCTCCCGCACCCGGGTGAGCGGTTCGAGGACCGGCTCCGCCGACAGGACGAAGGTGCCCCAGTGCATCGGTGCCATCCTGCGCGCACCGACGTCCTGGGCCGCCCGGATGGCCTCCTCCGGGTCGCAGTGGACGTCGCTCAGCCACCAGCGGGGGTCGTAGGCGCCGATCGGGAGCAGAGCCAGGTCGATGCCGGGGTAGCGCCGGCCGATGCGGGAGAACCAGTGGCCGTAGCCCGTGTCGCCCGCGAAGTAGACGCGTTGGCCGTCCGGGGCCGTCAGGACCCAGCCGCCCCACAGGGAGTGGCAGGTGTCCGTGAGGGTGCGCTTGGACCAGTGGTGGGCGGGGACGAAGTCGAAGCGGACCCCGTCCAGTCGGACCGCCTCCCACCAGTCGAGCTCGGTGACGGTGGTGAAGCGGCGGCGCCGGAACCAGGCGCCGAGGCCCGCCGGGACGAACACCGGGGTGTCGCGCGGGAGTCGGCGCAGGGTGGGGGCGTCCAGGTGGTCGTAGTGGTTGTGGCTGATGACCACCGCGTCGACGGGCGGCAGTGACTCCCAGGGGATGCCGACCGGGGTGACACGGGCGGGTGTGCCGAGGATACGGCGGGACCAGACCGGGTCGGTGAGGACCGTCAGACCGCCGACGCGGACCACCCAACTGGCGTGCCCCGCCCAGGAGACGGCGATCGTACGGGCGTCGACGCGGGGCAGTGCGGCGGGGGCGAAGGGGAGCCGGGGGATGTCGGCGAGGCCCTCGCGGCCGGGGCGCACGGAGCCTTCGCGGGCGAAGCGGGCCATGGCCTTCAGGCCGGGGAGCGGTGCGGTGAGGCGATCGTGGAGGCCTGGTGCAGCAGGGCCGCGCCCGGGGTGCCGCCCGGGAGGATGAAGGACCGCAGCTTCTCCAGCCGCTCGTTGAAGCGGTC
>NZ_JBEXCS010000166.1:0-10084 GCF_040605395.1 Streptomyces sp. NPDC005648
CGGCTCAGTAGCCGGGGCCCGGTAAGCCCGTCACCGGTCGTCTACGTCACGTCCCGACGGCCGTTCCGCCGGGAATACGACCTGTTTGTGGTGGCGGACCACCGTCAGGCCGCCGCCTGTCTGGCGCCGCTGAAGAAGGCCGCGAAGGCGCTGCAGGGAACTCCCACGATCGAGCTGGAGTACCGAAGACAGGAGTCACCCATGTCCACCAACTCTCCCGAGGACCGACCGGAGCGCGACCAGCGGCGACGGGACAGTGGAGACCGCGGCAGCGGCAGCCGTGGCGGCTACCGGGGTGGCTCCGACCGCGGTGACCGTGGTGGCTTCCGTCGCGATGACAACCGTGGTGGCGGCTACGGCCGTCGAGACGACCGTCGTGACGACCGTGACCGTGGTTCGCGTCCGGCGTTCCAGCGTGACGACCGTGACCGTGGTCCCCGTCGCGACGACCGTGGTGAGCGTCCGCCCTTCCGGCGTGATGACCGCCGTGATGACCGCCGCGACAGTGACCGTGATGGCTTCCGTCGCGATGACAACCGTGGTGGCGACAACCGTGGAGGCGGCTACGGCCGCCGTGACGACCGCCGGGACGACAACCGTGGTGGCGGCTACGGCCGGCGCGACGACAATCGCGGTGGTGGCTATGGTCGCAGGGACGATCGTCGGGACGACCGTGACCGTGACCGTGGCCCTCGTCCCGCGTACCAGCGCGACGATCGCGACCGTGGTCCCCGTCGTGACGACCGCGATCGTGGTTCGCGTCCGGCGTTCCAGCGCGATGACCGTGACCGTGGTTCGCGTCCGGCGTTCCAGCGTGACGACCGTGACCGCGGCCCCCGTCCCGCGTACCAGCGCGACGATCGCGACCGTGGTCCCCGTCGTGACGATCGTGACCGTGGTTCGCGTCCGGCGTTCCAGCGCGATGACCGTGACCGTGGTCCCCGTCGCGACGACCGTGGCGAGCGTCCGCCCTTCCGGCGTGATGACCGGCGCGACGATCGTCGTGATGACCGCCGCGACAGCGACCGCGGTGGCTTCCGGCGCGACGACAACCGTGGTGACCGCGGTGGGTTCCGTGGCCGGGACGACCGTGGTGGACGTGGTCCCCGGCGTGATGACCGCCGCGACGACCGCGGTGGCCGTCCCGGCGGCTTCCGGGGCCGTGACGATCGTCGGGACGACCGCAGGGATGACCGGCGTGACGACCGCCGTGGTGGCGGTCGCTTCCGGGACGAGCGTGATCGGGACCGTGGGGACCGCGAGCCCATCAAGCGGCTGCCGATCCCCGAGGACGTCACGGGCGAGGAGATCGACAAGGACGTACGGCAGGAACTGCTCAGCCTGCCGAAGACGCTCGCGGAGGACGTCGCCAAGAACCTGGTGATGGTCGCCCGGCTCATCGACGAGGACCCGGAGGGCGCGTACGCCTACTCCAAGGTGGCCCTGCGGCTGGCGTCGCGAGTCGCCGCCGTACGAGAGGCGGGCGGGTTCGCCGCGTACGCCAACCAGAAGTACGGAGAGGCGCTCGCGGAGTTCCGGGCCGCTCGGCGGATGACGGGCAGTGTGGAGCTGTGGCCCGTGATGGCCGACTGCGAGCGTGGGCTCGGGCGCCCGGAGAAGGCCCTGGACATGGCCGGTGCTCCCGAGGTGCACAAGCTCGACAAGGCCGGGCAGGTCGAGATGCGGCTCGTCGCGGCCGGCGCCCGGCGTGACATGGGGCAGCTGGACGCGGCGATCGTGACGCTGCAGAGCCCCGAGCTGGCCTCCAACTCCGTTCAGCCGTGGACCGCGCGGCTGCGGTACGCCTACGCGGACGCGCTGCTCGCCGCCGGTCGTGAGGGCGAGGCGCGGGAGTGGTTCGCGAAGGCCGTCGAGGCCGACCGGGACGGCAGCACGGATGCCTCGGACCGCCTCGCCGAGCTGGACGGCGTGGAGTTCGTCGACGCCTTCGACGGGAGTGACGAGAGCGACGAGGACGAGAGCGACTCCGCGAAGCTTGAGACCCACGACGATGTCGATGTCGAGGACGAGAGCGAGGACGAGAGCGATGACGAGGGCGATGACGAGGTCGAGCGCGACAACGGCTGACCTGTGCGGGACTGACGCGTGAACAAGGGGCGGGACCGATCGGTCCCGCCCCTTCGTATGTCAGGGCTCCAGTGCCCGCAGCACCAGGCCCGACGCCGGTTTCGGGCCGAACGAAGTCGACTTGCGGGGCATGGTCACGCCCTGGCGGGCCAGTTCGCGGACGACCTCCTCGCGGACCGGGTGCATGAGGACGGCCGTACCGCCGTCGCGTTCCGCCTTCTCGACCGTCGCCGCCGTGTCGTGGATGTAGGCGATATGGGCCGGCGAGTCCTCGGGGATGTGCCAGACATGGTCGAGGAGTGTGGCGTGCAGGACCGTCGCGTCCAGGGTGCGCCAGGCGGCCGGGCGGTCGGCGGGGATCGTCCGGGCCAGCAGGGCCGGGTCCGGACGGTCGAGCAGATGGAAGGCGCCGTCGCCGGCGAGGAGGAAGGCATTGCCGGCGCAGGCGGCGTCGGCGAGGGCCTCCAGGGCGTCGGGCAGGGCTGTGTCCAGGCGTCGTATGCGGAAGTGGCCTTCTGCCGCGGTCAGCGCGTCCGCGACGGGGAGGCTGTGCAGGAGGCGGTGGATGGCGCGGACGCGCAGGGGATAGCGGGCCGTGTCGACCAGGAGGACCAGGCCGTAGTCCCAGGGGCTGGGGGACGGGTGTTCGGCGCGGAGACGGCGGTAGGTCGCCCAGCGGTGGTGGCCGTCGGCGATCAGGGCCTGGTGGCGGGCGAGTTCGGACTGGACGCGGGTCATGTCGGCGGGGTCGGTCATCGACCAGAGGCGGTGGCTGTAGCCGTCCTCGGTGGTGGTGGAGAGGAGCGGTGGCTCCTCGGCCAGGCGTTCGACCACCTCGGTCGTCGCCGCCGTCGCGCCGTTGCCGCGATAGGTCAGGAGGAGGGGTTCCAGGTTCGCGGAGGTGGCCCGCATCAAGGCGGCACGGTCGGCGACCACATGCGGCATCACGTCCTCATGGGGGAGGACCACACCCTCCGAGGGGTCCGAGACGCGTAGCGTGCCGATGATTCCGCGCTGCAGCATGCCGTCGGAGTGCCGCTGCTCGTAGATGTACAGGCCAGGTTCGGGGTCGGTCGCCAGGACGCCCTCGTCCTGCCAGCGGCGCAGCGTGTCGGACGCCTGTTCGTTGCGGGCCGTGGGGGTGGCGGCCTGGGGGAGGATCAGGCGGACGATGTTGTGCGGGTCTGAGTCCTGCAGATGGTGCAGGCCGTCGGGGCGTACGACGACGTCGTACGGCGGGGATGTCACCGCGGCCAGGCTGCCGACCCGGTCGGGGTCGTAGCGCAGGCCTCGGAACGGGGTGAGTTCGAGGCCCCGGCGCTCCGTTGCTTCCGAGTGACCTGCAGTGTTCATCCCGGCATCGTACGTGTGTCAGTGGCGTGAGGGATGATCGGGGGAAAGCCGTCGAACGAGGAGCGATGCGGAATGAGCCAGAGCGTCAGGACGAGGCCCGAGGGCAGTGGGCAGGCCCTGAGCGAGGCGTACGACACCGCGCTGCTCGATCTCGACGGTGTGGTGTACGCCGGGGGCGACGCCATCGTGCACGCGGTCGAGTCCCTGGCCACCGCTCGCGCGGGCGGGATGCGTCTCGCCTACGTCACCAACAACGCGCTGCGTACGCCGGACTCGGTGGCCGGTCATCTGACCGAGCTGGGGATACCGACGGGCGCCGAGGACGTCATCACCTCCGCCCAGGCGGTGGCGCGGCTGATCAGCGAGCAGGTGCCGGCGGGGGCGCGGGTGCTGGTGATCGGCGGGGAGGGGCTGCGGGTCGCGCTGCGGGAGCGGGGGCTGGTGCCCGTCGAGTCGGCGGAGGACGAGCCGGCGGCGGTCGTACAGGGCTACGGCGGCCCCGATCTGCCGTGGGGGCGGTTCGCGGAGGCCTGTTACGCCATCGCGCGGGGCGTGCCCTGGTACGCGTCCAACACCGATCTGACGATTCCGAGCGCGCGCGGGATCGCGCCGGGCAACGGGGCGGCCGTGGAGGTCGTGCGGATCGCGACCGGGGCCGAACCGCAGGTGGCGGGGAAGCCGTTGCCTCCCATGCACCGCGAGACGATCCTGCGCACCGGCGCCGAGCGGCCGTTGGTGGTCGGGGACCGGCTGGACACGGACATCGAGGGGGCGTTCAACGGCGAGGTCGACTCGCTGCTCGTGCTCACCGGCGTCACCGACGGCGCCCAGCTGCTCGCAGCGCCGCCCCGGCACCGGCCCACGTATGTCGACGCCGATCTGCGTGGACTGCTCACGGGACAGCCGGAGGTCACCGAGGCCGACGGTGGCTTCCGGTGCGGGGGTTGGACGGCGAGGGCCGGCGCGGAGCGGCTGGAACTGGACGGTGACGGGGAGGCTCTCGACGGGCTGCGGGCGTTGTGCGCGGCGGCCTGGACGGCGGCCGGAGAGGGTGTGTGCGAGCTCGACCCGGGGAAGGCGCTGGCACGGCTGGGGTGGTGAGCACCACGGTCGGCACCCGCTCCGAGCACCAGGGATCGAGCATCGATGCGAGGGTAGGCTAACCTAACCGCGTGTTGGTCGACAGTCACGACAGTCCTCTCGAACAGCGCGCGGAGAACGCCCCCGCGCCCCCGACCCGTCGGGCGATACGTGGCCTTGGGCTGCTCGCCTCCGTCGTGATCCTGGTGCTCGTCGCCCTGGCGAGCATCGCGATCGGGGCGAAGGAGCTGTCCCTGGAACAGGTCTGGCACGGGCTGTTCCAGGACACGGGGACCTACGGCGATGTCGTGGTCGACGAGCGGCTGTCGCGGACGGTCCTCGGTCTGCTCGCCGGTGCGGCGCTGGGGCTGTCCGGGGCGGTGCTCCAGGCACTCACCCGCAATCCGCTCGCCGACCCCGGTCTGCTCGGTATCAACGCGGGCGCGTCGGCGGCCGTGGTCACCGCCATCACCTACTTCGGTGTCACCAGCCTGACCGGCTATGTGTGGTTCGCGTTTCTCGGCGCGGCGGCCGTCGGCGCGCTGGTCTGGTTCCTGGGCGGCAGCCGGGGCGCCACACCGGTGCGGCTCGCGCTCGCGGGGACCGCGATCAGCGCCGCGCTCTACGGCTATCTGCAGGCCGTGATGATCACGGACGACGCGGCGCTCGGCAGGATGCGCTTCTGGACGGTGGGTTCGCTGGCCTCGGCGACCGGCTCGACCATCTGGCAGGTGCTGCCGTTCCTCGCGGCCGGTACCCTCCTCGCCCTGGGGCTGGCCCGGCCGCTCAACGCCGTGGCCATGGGCGACGACACCGCCAAGGCCCTCGGCGCCGACCTGAACCGCACCCGGGCCCTTTCCATGCTGGCCGCGACCGTGCTGAGCGGGGCGGCCACCGCCGCGTGCGGGCCGATCGCGTTCGTCGGGCTGATGGTCCCGCATGCCGTGCGCTCCTTCACCGGCCCCGACCTGCGCTGGATCCTGCCGTACGCCACCGTCCTCTCGCCCGTGCTGCTGCTCGGCGCCGATGTGATCGGCCGGGTCGTCGCCCGCCCCTCGGAGCTCCAGGTCGGCATCATCACCGCGCTCATCGGCGGCCCGGTCTTCATCTTTCTGGTACGACGGCGGAGGACGGCCCAGCTGTGAAGAGCAACCGTGTGGTCAGGGCCCCGGGCGGGATCTCCCTGCGCCTGGACGTCCGAGCCGTCATCGTCGTGGTGCTGCTGGTGCTCGCCGCGTTCGCCGCGAGCGTGGTGCTCATCGGGACCGGCGACTTCCCCATCTCGGCGGGCGACGTGGTCAGGACGCTGGCCGGGAAGGGCGACGCCGGGCAGGAGTTCATCGTCGAGGAGCTGCGGTTGCCGCGAGTCCTGGTCGGGCTGCTGGTGGGCGCCTCGCTCGGGCTCGGCGGCGCCCTGTTCCAGGCCGTCACCCGCAATCCGCTCGGCAGTCCGGACGTGCTCGGCCTCGGGCAGGGGGCGACCGCGGGGGCCCTGGTGATGATCGTGCTGTTCTCCGGGAGCGCGGCCCAGGTCACCGTCGGGGCGCTGGTGGGCGGACTGGTGACCGGCCTGGCCATCTATCTGCTCGCCTGGAAGCGGGGCGTGCACGGGTACCGGCTGGTCCTGGTCGGCATCGGCGTCTCCGCGATCGTCACGGCGGTCAACGGCTATCTGCTCACCGTCTCCGACATCGTCGACGCGGCCCGTGCGCTCGTCTGGATGACCGGATCCCTCAACGGCCGTGACTGGGACCAGGTGTGGCCGCTGCTCGGGCTGTGCGCGGTGCTCGTTCCGCTCGTCCTCGTCAACGCACGCGGGCTGCGGATGATGGAGATGGGCGACGACGCGGCGGGCGCCCTGGGGGTGCGCGTGGAGCGCACCAGGGCGCTGCTGATGGTGGCCGCCGTCCTGCTCACCGCGACCGCCACCGCGGCCGCCGGACCGGTCGGCTTCGTCGCGCTCACCGCCCCGCAGCTCGCCCGCCGGCTCACCCGTTCGCCGGGCCCGAACCTGGTGGCGTCCCTGTGCATGGGCGCCGCCCTGCTGGTCACCGCCGACTGGATCTCCCAACGGGCCTTCGGCGCCGACCAGTTGCCCGTCGGCGTGGTCACCGGAGTCCTCGGCGGCGGCTATCTGCTGTGGCTGCTCGTCACCGAGCGCAGGGCCGGCCGCATATGAGCGAGCTCGCGAGCCCGGACATGAGCGGCACGAAGAACCCGTACACCCGAAGGAGCGCCGTGAACCGCCTGTCCGCCGAGAACGTCACCCTCGCCTACGACCAGCGGGTCATCGCCGAGCAGCTCTCGGTGGAGATCCCCGACAACTCCTTCACGGTGATCGTCGGCCCGAACGCGTGCGGCAAGTCCACGCTGCTGCGGGCGCTGTCGAGGATGCTGAAGCCGAGCCGGGGCCGGGTGCTGCTGGACGGACAGGTCGTCCAGTCGATGCCGGCGAAGAAGGTCGCGCGGACCCTGGGCCTGCTGCCGCAGTCGTCGATCGCGCCGGAGGGGATCACCGTCGCCGACCTCGTAGGCCGCGGCCGGTACCCGCACCAGGGCATCCTGCGCCAGTGGTCGGCCGAGGACGAGAGGGTCGTACAGGAGTCGATGGCGCGGACCGGGGTCGCCGAGCTCGCCGATCGGCCTGTGGACGAACTGTCCGGCGGCCAGCGGCAGCGGGTGTGGATCGCCATGGCGCTCGCCCAGCAGACTCCGCTGCTGCTCCTGGACGAGCCGACCACCTACCTGGACATCCAGCACCAGATCGATGTGCTGGACCTGTGCGCGGAGCTGCACGAGGCGCAGGGGCGGACGCTGGTCGCCGTGCTGCACGACCTCAACCACGCCGCCCGGTACGCGACCCATCTGATCGCGCTGAAGAGCGGCACGGTCGTCGCCGAGGGCGCGCCGAACGACATCGTCACGGCCGAGCTGGTCGAGGAGGTGTTCGGGCTGCGCTGCCAGGTGATCGACGACCCCGAGACGGGGACGCCGCTGGTGGTGCCGGCCGCGCGGAAGGCGCGGGCCCGCACGGTGGCTACAGAAGCTTCCTGAGCTGGAACAGGTCCCGCAGGCCCGCCTCCAGCCTGACCCGGCCCGCACCCCAGGCCTTGGCGAAGTTCAGCTCCCCGTTCACCAGCGCCACCAGGTCGTCGCCGGCCATGGTGAGTCTGATCTGGGCCTTCTCCTTCGGAGGGCCCTGGTGGGTGTCCTGCACCACGATCCGGCCGCCGGTCATGCGGCCCACGAACGTGACGTCCAGGTCCGTGATGCGGCAGCTCACCGAGCGGTCCAGGGACGCGGCGCTGCGCACGTCCCCCTCGGCCTGCTGCATGTTGTCCGAGAGCTTCTCGAGTGCGGCACGGCACTCATCGATCGTGGCCATCGCGATCGACGTTACCGCAGGGCTTCGGGGTAGCGTCGGGGCATGAGCGACGCGGTTCCCGAGACGGAGATCACCGAGGAGACGGCGGAAGGCGAGTACGACCCCGCCACCCCGGCCCCGCTGAACGTCCCCCGCACCCCCACCGGCAACGCCGAGGTCGACGCCGGGCTGGAGCGGCTCGGCGACGCCGACCACCTCGCGACGGACGGACACATCGAGGTGTACGAGGATGTGCACCAGGGGCTGCGCGACGCGCTGACCGCGCTCGACGCCCGCCCGGGACCTCCGGTGCCCCCATCTACGTACCAGAGCAGGAGCTGAACCGAACGTGGCAGGAGTCGCACGTCGCCGTCTGGACGCGGAGCTGGTCCGCCGTAAGCTCGCGCGCTCGCGTGAGCATGCCAGCCAGCTGATCGCGGCGGGACGGGTCACCGTCGGCAAGACCGTCGCGACCAAGCCGGCCACCCAGGTGGAGACCGCGGCGGCCATCGTCGTCCAGGACGACGACGGCGATCCCGACTACGTGTCCCGGGGCGGGCACAAACTTGCGGGAGCCCTTCAGGCGTTCGTCCCCCGGGGACTCGTCGTCGAGGGGCGGCGGGCGCTGGACGCCGGCGCCTCCACCGGCGGTTTCACCGATGTGCTGCTGCGGTCCGGGGCCGCCCACGTCGTCGCCGTCGACGTCGGCTACGGACAACTCGCATGGACTCTGCGCAGCGATGAACGGGTCACCGTCAAGGACCGTACGAACGTACGCGAGTTGACGCTTGAAGCGATCGATGGGGAACCTGTGGATCTTGTCGTGGGGGATCTGTCCTTCATTCCGCTCGGCCTGGTGCTGCCCGCCCTGGTGCGGTGTGTGAAGCCGGACGCCGACCTGGTGATGATGGTCAAGCCGCAGTTCGAGGTGGGGAAGGAGCGGCTGGGGAGCGGGGGAGTCGTACGCAGCACACAGCTGCGGGCGGAGGCCGTGCGGGGTGTGGCCCACCGCGCGTGGGAACTCGGGCTCGGGGTGCAGGGGGTCACTGCCAGCCCGCTGCCCGGACCGTCCGGGAATGTCGAGTACTTTCTGTGGCTGCGGGCCGGAGCACCCGAACTGGACCCGGCCGACGTTGACCGTGCAGTGGCGGAGGGGCCGCGTTGACACCGAACCGAGCTCGTACTGTTTTCCTGCTCGCCCACACGGGCCGGCCGGCCGCGATCCGCAGCGCCGAGCTGGTGGTGAAGGGGCTGCTGCGCGAGGGGATCGGCGTACGGGTGCTGGAGTACGAGGCCGCCGATCTGCCGCTCCCCGAGGAGGTGGAGCTGGTCAAGGAGGCGACCGCGCAGTGCCTCGAAGGGTGCGAGCTGCTCATCGTCCTCGGCGGGGACGGGACGCTGCTGCGGGGCGCCGAGTTCGCCCGGGCGTCCGGGGTGCCGATGCTGGGTGTCAACCTGGGCAGCGTCGGGTTCCTCGCGGAGGCCGAGCGGGACGATCTCGACAAGGTCGTGGACCGGGTCGTCTCCAAGTCCTACGAGGTCGAGGAGCGGATGACCGTAGATGTCGTGGTCCACCGCAACGGCGACATCGTGCACACCGACTGGGCGCTCAACGAGGCGGCGGTGCAGAAGGCGGGCGCCGAGAAGCTGCTGGAAGTCGTGCTGGAGATCGACGGGCGGCCAGTGACGGGGTTCGGGTGCGACGGCATCGTGCTGTCCACTCCGACCGGGTCCACGGCGTACGCGTTCTCCGCCGGCGGGCCCGTGGTGTGGCCCGAGGTGGAGGCCCTGCTGATGGTGCCGATCAGCGCGCACGCGCTGTTCGCGAAGCCCTTGGTGACCTCGCCGGACTCCGTGCTGGCGGTGGAGCTGCTGCCGCATATCGCGCCGGGTGTGCTGTGGTGCGACGGGCGGCGGACGTTCGACCTGCCGGCCGGGGCGCGGGTGGAGGTGCGGCGCGGGGCCGTGCCGGTGCGGCTGGCCCGGCTGCACCACGCGTCGTTCACGGACCGCCTGGTGGCGAAGTTCGCCCTGCCCGTGGCGGGGTGGCGGGGGGCGCCTCACTAGGGCGTGTTGCGAAAGTCCCGCCTGCCGGGCGACGCCCGGCACGCTCCCCCACTGCCTCAAGGGCGTGGGAGGTGCCCCCACTCGCCGCACCGGGCGAAAACCCACGTACAACCAGTACGAGGGCTTCCGCCC
>NZ_JBEXCS010000167.1:0-9748 GCF_040605395.1 Streptomyces sp. NPDC005648
AGCTTTCTGCGGCACGCCGAGACCGCGGCCGAGCAGTACGGCCTCGACGCCCGCACCATCCTGGCGGAGGTCGGCAGGCGCGGCCTGGTCGGCGGGCAGGAGGACATGATCGTGGACATCGCCCTGGACCTGACCGCACAAGGCTGATCCTTTTGCCTCCACGTTGATTAGACCGATCGCCCCAATAAATCGGTGCACGGCTCTATCTCTGCGGCCGACGTCATTGATACCTTGACGCCGGCGCCGAACCAGAATTGATTTCAGGTTGAGCAGAGAGGCACCGACGATGACGTCTGCCCCTGTCCTGAGCGTTGCGCTGCCTCCGTCGATGATGGAGCGAGTGACGCTCATCATGGATCTTTTCGAAAGTCCCCAGACTCATCTGACCCTCGAAACGGTCTCCCGCCGGACCCAGCTGCCCCGCTCGACGACCCACCGCATTCTCGACCAACTGGTCCGGCTGGACTGGCTGCGTCACACGGAGGCCGGCTACGCGCTGGGGAACCGGGCGCTCGGCCTGGGCGGGCGGGAGATCGGGCACAGCGCACTGCGGGCGGCCGCCGCTCCGCATCTGCTGGATCTGGCCGTGCGCACCAGGATGGTCGTGCACCTGGCCGTGCTCGACGGGCCGGAGATCTACTACCTGGACAAGGTCGGCGGCCGGGCCGCCGTCGACATCCCCTCCCGGGTCGGCGGCCGGGCCGTCGCCCACTGCACCGGGCTCGGCAAGGCGATGCTCGCCTGGCTCAGTCCGGAGGAGATCGACGCACGGTACGCGCGGGTCATGGAACGCCGTACGCACCACAGCATCGGCCGGCTCGACCAGCTGCACCGTGAACTCGGCCTGGTGCGCCGCCGCAACGGGCTGGCGATCGACCGGGGGGAGTGCTATCCCGAACTCGGCTGTGTGGGGCTGGCGTTGCGCGGGCCGGAAGGACCGGTCGCGGCGGTCTCGGTGGTCGGGGACGGCCGCTCCTCGCTGGAGCTCGTGGCCCCGCTCGTGGTCGACACGGTCCGGGCCGTCTCCGACGATCTGTTCGGCACGGCCGAGGACTGACACCAGGACGCGCCGGACCCCGTCGCCTGGCGGGCAGCCGCGGGGCCACGCGCCGAGGGCCGCGGGATCCGCGGCCCTCGCAGACCTCCAACGATTCCCGGCACCCGTCAGTGCGCCGTCCAGCCTCCGTCCACCGTGAGCGTCGTCCCCGTCACGAAACGGGAGGCGTCCGAGGCGAGGAACACCGCCGCGCCACCCAGTTCCTGCACGTCGCCCACCCGGCCCAGGGGAGTGCCTCCCACGATCCGCTCACCCCAGCGGCTGTCCAGCAGGCCCGAGCTGAGGTCCGTACGGAAGTAGCCGGGCGCGAGGGAGTTGACCCGTACACCCCGGTCGGCCCACTCGACGGCGAGGGCCTTGCCGAGCGCCTCGAGACCGCCCTTGCTGGCGGCGTACGCGGCGATCCGCTCGAAGCCGGTGCGCGCGTGCACGGACGACACGTTGACGATCGACCCGGACCCCTGCGCCAGCATCACCCGGCCCGCCTCGCGGCAGCAGTAGAAGAGGCCCTGGAGGTTGATGTCGAGCACCCGCCCGAAGTCCTCGTCGGTGACGTACTCGCTGCGGGTGAAGTGCGGGCTGATGCCGGCGCAGTTGACGACGGCGTCCAGCCGCCCGGTCGACCCCGTGATCCGCTCGACCGTCGTGCGGACGGCCTCGGAGTCGGCGACGGAGGCGGGCAGCACCAGCACCTTGCCGCCGTACCCGGCGAGTTCGGCCTCCAGGCTCTCCAGGTCCGCGGCCGTACGGGCGGTCACCGCCACATCGGCACCGGCCTGGGACAGGGCGACCGCGATGGCCCGGCCCAGGCCCTTGCCCGCTCCGGTCACCCAGGCGGTTCTGCCGTCGAGGCGCAGATCGGTGTTGACGTCGGCCATGGCTCAGCCCTCCACGGGGATGTCGCGCAGGGTCCGCTTGAGGACCTTGCCCGAGGGGGTACGGGGAAGTTCGTCGACGAGGTCGAAGCGGACCGGCACCTTGAACTTGGCCAGCCGTTCCAGACAGAACTCCCGCAGCTCCTGCGGACCCGCGCCCGCTCCGGGCCGGAACACCACGAAGGCGCGCGGGACCTCGCCCCAGCGGGGGTGGGTGAGACCGACCACTGCGGCCTCCAGTACGGCGGGGTGCTCGTACAGCACCCGCTCGACCTCGGGCGTGGCGATGTTCTCCCCGCCGGAGACGATCATGTCTTTCTTGCGGTCGTCGATGTAGAGGTAGCCGTCCTCGTCGACGTGCCCGATGTCCCCCGTGTGGAACCAGCCGTCCCTGAGGGCGGCGGCGGTGGCCTTCTCGTCGCGCCAGTAGCCCGCGAAGACCTTCGGGCCGCGCAGCGTGATCTCGCCGAGCTCCCCGGCGGCAACCTCCGCGCCGGCGTCGTCGACGATCCGCACCCGCGTGTGCGGCACGGGACGGCCCACGGAGCCCAGCTTGGTGAGCGCGTGCTCGCGGTCCAGGAAGGTGTCACCGGACACGGTCTCGGTGAGGCCGTAGGCGTCGGCGAACCAGGCGTTGGGGAAGGCGCTCATGATGCGCCGCAGCACCGGCTCCGGGGTCTTCTCGCCGCCGCCGAGGACGAAGCGGACCGACTTGGTGTCGTACGACTCCCGGTCCGGGACCTCCAGGACCGCGTTCACCATCGCGGGGGCCAGCCAGGAGTTCGTCACCCCGTGCTCCTGGATGGCCCGCAGGACGCCCTCCGGGTCGAACTTCCGCTGGAGCACCACGCTCCCGCCCGCGTACAGCACCCCCAGGGCCGGCATGTCCAGGCCGCCCACGTGGTAGAGCGGCCCGCACACCAGCGTGGTGTCCGCCGCGGTCAGGCCGAAGTGGACGATATGGGCGAGGTTCTTGGCCTGCACGTTCCCGTAGGTGATGCGCACGCCCTTGGGCCGCGATGTGGTGCCCGAGGTGTACATCAGCCGCTGGAGGTCGTCCGGGCCGACGTCCACCGGCTCCACCCGGGCGCCGGGATGCCGCTCCAGGAGGGGCTCGTAGCCGGTCCACTCGGGAGACGGGGGCTCGCCGTCCACCAGCAGCCGGTGCCGGAGGTCGTCCAGCTTGGCGGCGATGCGATCGGCCGGGCGCAGGAACTCCGGCTCGGTCACGAGCACCTTGGCCCGCGCGTGGCCCAGGATGTACGCCCATTCCTCCTCGGACAGGCGGTAGTTCAGCGGCAGGAACACCGCGCCGACCCTGTTGACCGCGTAGAGCAGTTCCAGGAACTCGGGCCGGTTGTAGAGCAGCAGAGCCACGACGTCGCCGCGCCCGACGCCCAGCTCGGTCAGACCGGCGGCCAGCCGGTTCACCCGCTCATGGAGTTCGCGCACCGTCAGACGGCGGTCCTCCTGTGTCACGACCACGGCGTCCGGCCGCTGGGCGAGGTGGTAATCGAGGATGCTCGAGAAATTGTGCACGGCGACTCTCCGGCTCGGCGGCCGGGATTGTCCCGACCGGTCGGTTGCCCGTTACCAAGATTTAGTGTACCTCTTGGTCTATAAAACCTTGAGCCGCACTTTACGACGGAGCCCACTGGCCGACAACCATCCGGACGGGCCGAGTCGTCTCCCCCACCGAGGAGGGCCTCGTGCCTCGCATCCGCCTCGACACCGAAGGACCCGTCGTCACCGTCCGCCTCGACCATCCGCCCCTGAACGCCTTCGACACCGAACTGCGCTGTGAGCTGGCCGCCGTCGTGCGCGAGCTGGCGGACGACAGCGAGGTGCGGTCCGTCGTGCTGTACGGCGGTGAGCGGCTGTTCGCCGCCGGAGCGGACGTCAAGGCGCTCGCCCTGATGGACGCCGAGGAGGTCAGAGGCTGGAACCGGGCCCTGCAGCGGACCTTCGACGAGGTGGCACGGCTGCCGGTACCCGTCGTCGCAGCGATCACCGGGTACGCCCTCGGCGGCGGACTGGAGCTGGCCCTCGCCGCCGACTACCGGGTGGCCGCCGACGACGCGGTCCTCGGCCAGCCCGAGGTGCGGCTCGGCATCATCCCGGGCTCGGGCGGCACCCAGCGGCTGACCCGGCTGATCGGGCCGTCACGGGCGAAGAACCTGCTGATGACCGGCCGTCGGGTGGCCGCCGAGGAGGCGCTGCGCCTGGGTCTCGTGGACGAGGTCGTGCCCGCGGGCGACGTCCTTGACACCGCCCTGCGCTACGCCCGCCGGCTCGCCGAGGGGCCCGCCGCGGCTCTGGAGGCGATCAAGGAGGCCGTGGACCACGGTGCCGACGGGGCGCTGTCCGCCGGGCTGGCGCTCGAACGGTCCCTGTTCACCGGCGTGTTCGGCACGGTGGACGCCGCCGTCGGCATCCGGTCCTTCCTGGAACACGGGCCGGGCAAGGCCCGCTTCGAGGGACCCGCGCGGGACAACTGACCGCGCCGGGACGGTCGTACGACACGAAAGGGATGGCGACGATGAGGGCACTGCGCTGGCACGGTGCGCATGATCTGCGGCTGGAGGAGGTTGCCGACCCGCCGGAACCCGGGCCGCACGAAGCCGTGGTCGAGGTGGCCTGGTGCGGGGTGTGCGGCACCGATCTGCACGAGTATGTCGAGGGCCCGCACATGATCCGGCTCGATCCGCACCCGTTCACCGGAGCCAGTCCGCCGCTCGCGCTCGGGCACGAACTCAGCGGCACGGTGGTCGCGTTGGGCCGGGCGGTCCCGGGCATCGCGATCGGTGACCGGGTGACCGCCGACCCTGTCTGGCGGTGCGGGGTCTGCTTCTGGTGCGTGCGCGGCGAGTACCACATCTGCCCGAAGAGCGGTTCGATCGGGCTGGCCTCCTCCGGCGCCTTCGCCGATCTCGTCACCGTGCCGATCGCCGGGCTGACCCGGCTGCCGGACAACGTCAGCGACGAGATGGCCGCCGTCGCCGAGCCTCTGGCCGTGGGCCTGCACGCCGTCACCCGGGCGGGAGTGCGGCCGGGTGACAACGTCCTGGTGGTCGGCGGCGGACCCATCGGCTTCGCCGTCGTCCTCGCTGCCCGCCTCGCGGGCGCCGCCGGGCTGTATGTGAGCGAACCGCTGAAGGAGCGCCGAGAGAAGCTCCTCGAAGTCGGCGTGACCGAGGCCTTCGACCCACGCGAGAGCGACGTGCGCCGTGAGCTGTTCGTGCGGACCGGCCGCATCGGCCCCGACGTCGTCATCGACGCCACCGGAGTCCCCGCGCTCGCCGCCGCGGCCGTGGCGACCGTCCGGCGCGGCGGACGGGTCGTCCTGGCCGGTGTCGGACACGGCAGCGTCGAGTTCGACATGGGCCAGCTCGTCTTCTACGAGCGGTCGGTGGTCGGCACGCTCGGCTACAACTTCGACATCCCCCGAGTGATCGACCTGATGAGCACCGGCCGCCTGGACGCCTCGCCCCTGATCACCGGACGTTTCCCGCTCTCGGAAGGAGCCGAGGTCTTCGCGGACCTGGCGGCCGACCGCGCAAGGCACCTGAAGGTGCTGCTCACCCCGAAGGGATAAGTGCCATGGATTTCGACCTGCCGGAGGAGACGCGGGACCTGCAGGACATGGTCCGCGAGTTCGCGGCCAAGGAGATCACCCCGAACGCGGCCGAGTGGTCGGAGAACGAGCAGTTCCCGACGCACATCTTCACCAAGCTCGGCGAACTCGGCCTGATGGGCATGCTGGTGCCGGAGGAGTACGACGGCGCCGGCTCCGACACCGTCTCCTACGTCGCGGTCATGGAGGAACTGGGCGCCGCCGACCAGTCGGTGGCCTCCTCCTGGAACGCGCACTCCACCATCGCCACCCTTCCGCTGCTGGCCTACGGCACCGAGGAGCAGAAGCGGCGCTGGCTGGCACCGCTGGCGCGGGGCGAGGCCATCGGCGCCTTCGGCCTGACCGAGCCCGGCGCCGGTTCCGACGCCGCCGGCATCACCACCACCGCCCGCAGGGCGGACGGGGGCTGGGTGATCAACGGCACCAAGATGTTCATCACCAACGCCGGCACCGACATCAGCCAGGGCGTCACCCTGCTGGCCACCACCGGTCTGGACGGGGACGGGCGGAAACGGTTCGCCACCTTCTACGTCCCGACCGGCACCCCCGGCTACTCCTGCGGCGCCAAGCTGAAGAAGCTCGGCTGGCACGCCATGGACACCCGGGAACTGGTCTTCGACGACTGCTGGGTCTCCGACGACCACCTCATCGGCGAGGAGGGCGGCGGGCTGCGCCAGTTCCTCTCCGTGCTCGACAAGGGCCGTATCAGCGTCGCCGCGCTGGGTCTGTCGCTGGCCAAGGCCGCGCTCGCGCTCGCCGTCAAACACGCCACCGAGCGGCACCAGTTCGGCCGGCCGCTGTCCTCCTTCCAGGCGGTGGCGCACAAGATCGCCGACATCGGCACGGAGTTCGAGGCCGCCCGCTGGATGGTCTACCGCGCCGCCTGGCTCGCCGACCAGGGCCGCCCGTACAGCACGGAGGCCGCCATGGCGAAGCTGTACGCCTCCGAGGTCGCCAACCGTGCCGCCTCGCAGGCGGTGCAGATCCACGGCGGCTACGGCTATGTCCGGGAGTCGGAGATCTCGCGGTTCTACGCCGACGCCAAGATCCTCGAGATCGGCGAGGGCACGAACGAGATCCAGCGCGATGTCATCGCCCGGGCGCTGGTCAAGCAGGCGTGACAGGCCCCGGGGGCCGCGGCCGGCGCCGTGGTCCCCGCGGTCAGCTCGCCAGCGCGGTCGACCGCCACTCGGCCTCGGGGTCGAGCGGGAGATCGGGGCGGTCGCGCTTGAACGCCTCGGCCGCCGCCTCCACGTCCGGCAGGACGGCGCCCGGAGCGGCGAAGGCGCGCAGCAGGGTGTCGCAGTACTCGCGCGACAGCTGTGCCGCGTCCCAGCGGCCGTCCGGCTTGACCCACTGGTAGGTGTGGTTGTGCAGGTTGAGGAACTGCAGGGTGGCCACGCGCGCGTCGAGCGGGCGGAATCTGCCCTGGCCCATGGCTTCGGTGAGCAGCCCTCTGACCACGCGCTCGAAGGCGGCGCGCTGGCCCAGCAGGGTTTCCCGGGGAGCGCCGCTGAGGCTGCGGTAGTCGTGCTCGTAGACCCAGATGTGGTCGAGTCTGCGGATGATGATCGTCAGCAGGGACTCGGAGAGCAGCCGCAGCCGCACCAGCGGATCGGCCTCCAGCGCCTCTATCTCCCGGGCCCGGGCCAGCAGCGGGGTCATCACCCGGGACTGGATCTCGATCAGCAGGTTCTCCTTGGAGTCGATGTAGTAGTACAGCGCTCCCTTGGCGAGCCCGACCGCCCGGCCCAGGTCGCCCACGGAGGTCGCGGCGTAGCCGCGGCGGGCGAAAAGCTCCGCCGCGGTGTCGATGATCTTCTGGCGTCTGATCTCGAAACCCGGTCCGTGACCCGGTGGTCTGGGCATTGCTCGTCTCCCCGCCTGGTGCTCCGGGACCTCGTCGCCGGTGTGCTTGCAGCAGTTTGCTAGACCAAACGGTACATTAAAAGTAGGACTCAGGCGGTGCGGCCTCGTGCCGCCCGGGCGGACATTGCGAGGACGCGCATGACGACCGATGCACCACGGCTGACCGTGAACGGCTCCGCGCACGCGGACCAACTCCTGGAGATGTACCGGCGGATGCGCCGTATCCGGCGTTTCGAGGAGCGGGCCTCCGACCTCTACAAGGCCACCGAGATCCCGGGCTTCCTGCACCTGTCGATCGGCCAGGAGGCCAGCGCGGTCGGCGCCTGCTGGCCGCTCGGCGCGCGCGACGGCATCACCTCGACCCACCGAGGCCACGGCCACGTACTGGCCAAGGGCCTGGACTCCGCGTCGATGATGGCCGAGCTGATGGGCAAGGAGGCGGGCACCTGCCACGGCCGCGGCGGCTCCATGCACATCGCCGACCCGGGCCTCGGCATCTACGGCGCCAACGGCATCGTCGGCGCCGGACTGCCGATCGCCGCCGGGGTGGCGACCGCGGCGAAGCTGCGCGCCTCGGGCGATGTGGTGGTGGCGTTCTTCGGGGACGGCGCGGTGGCGCAGGGCATGTTCCACGAGGCCGTCAACCTGGCCGCCGTATGGGATCTGCCGGTGGTCTTCCTGTGCGAGAACAACCACTACTCCGAGTTCTCCCCGGCCGCCGAGCAGCACCGGGCCACCCTGTCCGCCCGCGCCGCCGGCTACGGCATCGGATACGCGCACGTCGACGGCAACGACGTCCTCGCGGTGGCGGGCATGATGACGGACGTCGTGGAGCGGCTGCGGCGCGGCGGCGGCCCGGTCCTGGTGGAGGCCGAGACCTACCGCTGGCACGGCCACTACGAGGGCGACCCGCAGCGCTACCGCAGCGCGGAGGAGGTCGCCGCCGCCAAGGACCGCGACCCGCTGCTGGTGGCGCGCCGGCACCTGGCGGCGGCCGGGGTGCCCGACGTGGCCGCCGACGCCGTCGACGAGGAGATCGACAAGGAGATCGAGGCGGCCGTCGAGTGGGCCAGGAGCCTGCCCGAGCCCGCCCCGGAGACGCTCCACGAGTACGTCTCGGCGCCGCGGCCCGTCATCGCCGAACCCGCCCCCGCCCAGGGCGAGATCTTCCGCTCCATGGACGCCGTCCGGCTCGCCCTGGAGCACGAACTCGCCGCCGATCCCACGGTGTTCGTGGCCGGTATCGACGTCGGCGCGGGCGGTAACGTCTTCGGGCTGACCCGGGGGCTGGCCGAGGCCTTCCCGGGCCGGGTGCGCGACACCCCGATCAGCGAGAGCGCGATCGTCGGCACGGCGGTGGGCGCGGCCATGGCCGGCATGAAGCCGGTCGTCGAGATCATGTACATGGACTTCATCGGAGTCTGCCTCGACATGCTGCTCAACCAGGCCGCGAAACTGCGCTTCATGACCGGCGGCCGGGCCTCCATGCCGCTCGTGGTGCGCACCCAGTTCGGCGCCGGACGCTCCTCCGGCAGCCAGCACTCCCAGAGCCTGGAGGCGCTGCTCGCCCACATTCCCGGACTGACCGTGGTGATGCCGTCCAACCCCGCCGACACCTACGGTCTGCTGCGCGCCGCCATCCAGGACCCCAACCCGGTCGTCTTCGTCGAGAACCGGCTCCAGTACGGGCTCAAGGGCCCCAAGCCGCCGGCCGACCACCTGATCCCGCTGGGCAGGGCGAAGGTGGTCCGTGAGGGCACCGACATCACCCTGGTCTCCTGGTCGCGGATGGTCCAGGACGCCCTCGCCGCCGCCGAGTCGCTCGCCGGGGAGGGCGTGAGCGTCGAGGTGATCGACCTGCGGACGATCGCCCCGCTGGACCGGGAGACGGTCCTCGCCTCCCTCGCCAAGACGAACCGGCTGGTCATCGCGCACGAGGCGGTACGGGACTTCGGCGTGGGCGCCGAACTGTCGGCGCTCGCCGTCGACGAGGGGTTCTGGCACCTGGACGCGCCCGTCACCCGGGTGGCACCGCCCCCCATGCCGGCGCCGTACACGCCCTCGCTCGAACGGATGTGGCTGCCCTCGCGCGACACCATCGCCGACACCCTGCGTCGGATCGCCGCGGTCTGAAAAGAGATACCCCCGGGAAGAATTCCCGGGGGTATCTCTTTGGTGTGCACCCGGCCCTTTGAATCGGCAGGACCCTTGCAGGACCGGCGACGATGAAAATACCGTCCCGTGCGGACCAATTGAATTCTAGACGTATTCAACGAACGAAAACAATACCCGCGGATACCCCGGAAACAAGAC
>NZ_JBEXCS010000168.1:0-9644 GCF_040605395.1 Streptomyces sp. NPDC005648
GTCCTCGCCGGCGCCACCGGCCCCCGTACGCTCCGGCTCTCCGGGGAGGCCGCCGTCGGGGAGCACCTCTCGCGGTGCGGGGAGGCACGGATCAGTCGATGCGCACGTGCATGCCTCCCGAGCGCACGCCGGTGAAGTCGGGCGAGTTGAAGAAGAGCGGCGGGATGGCCGGGTCGACCCGCAGCTTCGGGAACCGGGTGAAGAGGACTTCGAACACGACGCGGGTCTCGACCCGCACCATCTGTCCGCCCATGCAGTAGTGGGCGCCACGGCCGAAGCCGAGGTGGGCGTTGGGGCTGCGGGTCACGTCGTAGGTGTCCGGGTCGACGAACTGGCGCGGGTCGCGGTTGGCCGCCCCGAGGTAGACGCGCAGCAGTGAGTCCTTGGGTATCTGCTTACCGCCGAGCTGCACGTCCTGGAGGGTCGCGCGGTAGGAGGCGGCACCCGGGGTCAGGAAGCGCATCGTCTCCTCGATCATGCCCGGGATCAGCGAGTGGTCCGACTTGACCAGCCCGTACTGCTCCGGGAACGACTCCAGGCACAGCATGGTGTTGCCCACCAGCAGCGGGGTGGCCAGGTGGCCGGCGCCCAGGATGCCGATGATGAAGTTGATGATCTGGTCCCGCGTCATCAGGCTGCCGTCGACCTTGGTCACCTGGCTCAGCAGGCTGATCAGGTCGTCCTTCGGGTCCTTCGTCTTCGCGTCGACATGCGTGCCGAGCATCTCGCGCAGCGGCTGCAGGGGCTTGGTCAGCTGCTCGAAGTAGCCGTCGTCGGTGCCCTCGCCGACCTGCGTCATCTGGGCTTCCTGGTCCATGTTCTGGTCGACGAGCTTGAACATGGTCCGGTCCTCGGCGGGAATGCCGAGAAGCTCACTGAAGACGATGCCGGCGACATGGTCGATGAAGTCGCTCAGCAGGTTGAACTTGGCGAACTTCTCCAATGTGTCGGCGTATTCGTTGGCGAGGTCGCGGACCCGGTTCTCAAGGCGCGCGATGAACTTCGGGTCGAATGCCTGGGCGGCCTGCTTGCGGACGTTCGCGTGCTCCAGGCCGGTCATCTGGGCGAGGTCGCCGTCGAAGTACTTCGCCGTCTCCTCGTCGAAGTTGAACAGCTTGCCGGAGTCGGCCGAGTAGCCGTCCTGGTTGCTCAGCGCCTCGTTGACCTCGGGATATCCATACACCTCCCAACGCTGGAGCTCCTCACGCCACTCGACTGGGTTCTCGGGCCGCTCGCCGCGCAGCCAGAATTTGTCCGGTGCGAAACCCCAGCGGTCAGCGAATTCGGTCACGGTATTCCTCCGTTGATGGAAAACATTGTTGGAACGACTGCCGCAAGCGGTCGACAGACCCTGGATACCTTTCCGGCTCCACACCATCGTAGGCCGCCGTATCCGCTCATCACCAGAGGAAGAAGGTTTTCTGCAATACATCGCGGAATGCGCGGAGTTCGCCGTCGTGCACTGTCCTGTCGACGGGACGCGTTTTCTTTCGGGTCTCTGTCAGAAAGGCGGTTCCCCGTCGGCGTCGAGGACCGCCCGGCGGACCACGATGTCGCCGGTGCCGGTGCGGGCCCGCACCTCGATGGCCTTGTCGGCATCCGCGGGCGACGCGGTGCCACCGAGCAGGTCGAGGGACCGGTAGACGGTCCCGGAACCGGCGAGGAGGTCGAGGCGGGCCTCGACGCCGTCGGCGATGCCGATCTCCAGGGTCCCGGTCTCGGCCTGAAGCGCGAGTGGTCCCCGTAGGGCCTCGTGGACGCTGATGTCGGCCTGCTCGGCCCGGATGCCGACCGCGGCGTGCGCCCGGCCGATGCTCACGTCCCCGCTGCGCACCGAGACATGCGCGTCGCCGACGCACTCACCGAGGTGCGTGACGCCCTGGGTCCGGGTGAGCCGCGTCCTGCCCTCGACGGTGCCGATGCGCAGATCACCGCTCTCGGCGACAGCCTCGACGTCGCCGGACACCCGCCCCACGGTGACATTGCCGAGCAGGGAGTCGAGGTGCAGCGATCCGGTCCGGTCGAGACGGATGTGGCCGCAGTCGACGGCGATCCGGCACTCCCCCAGCCGGCCGGTGCCGTGGAAGTCCGCGGCGCGGGCCTTGCCGTACACGGCGGAGCCGGCCGGAAGCTCGATGGCGACGGACACGGCCCCGCCGCTGCGGGGCAGGTCGCCCGCGCTCGGGACGGAGACGAGCAGCTCTGCGCCGTCACAGGTGACGACAGCCTCGGCCGCGGTCACCAGGTCGCGGAACTCGGCATGGTCGGCGGGGAGAACGTCGACAGTGGTGTCGGTGCGGTCGCCTGCGGTGATCCGCACGTGACCGACGTTGAGTTCGATGGTGGCGAGGATCGGTTCCGGAGTGTCGAAGACCTGCATGACGATGCCCTCAGCGGAGTGTGAAGCGCAGCCCGTGGCCCACGGAGGGGGGTGGGCCACGGGCTGCGCGGGGGATGAGCGGGCGGGGTGGACCGGTAGCCGGTCCGACTCAGGCGGCGACCGCCTCCTGCTCGGTCGCGTCGGACTGCTCGATGCCGTCCGGCTGCCCCACCCCGCCCTGGCGAAGGAGCCAGGAGGCCACCAGGCCGCCGAGCAGGACCGCGACCGCGCCGATCAGCTGGGCGGTGGTCAGGCTGTCCGCGAAGGCCTGGTGCACCTGGTGCGTCGCGTTCGGACCGGCCGCCGCGACGGCGTCCGGCAGGGAACGCGCGGCGCTGTCGGGCACTGAGGCGGGCAGCGCGCCGGCGAAGCCCACGGTCAGCACCGCGCCCAGGCAGGCGACGCCGAGCGAGTTGCCGACCTCGCTGATCGTGCCCATCAGACCCGAGCCGACACCCGCCTTCTCCGGCGGGATCGAGGTCATCACCGCACCGGCCATCGCGGGCTTGGCGCAGCCGACGCCCGCGCCCATCAGCACCAGACCCAGCAGGATGCCCGGGTAGGAGCCGTCACGGCCGAGCACCGCGATGGAGGCGAGACCCGCCGCCATCAGGGCGAGGCCCAGACCGGTGGCGACCGGGGGCGCCAGCTTGGCGGTGACCCGCACGCCCACACCGGTGAGGTTGAGCGCGACGAGCGTCAGCGCCATCGGCATGAGGCGGAGGCCGGCCTCGAGCGGGTCGTAGTTCAGCACGAACTGCAGGTGCTGGGTGAGCAGGTAAAGCGAACCGGACAGACCGAACGCGACCAGCACACCGCCGGAGACGGCGCCGCGGAAGCGGGGGTTGGCGAAGAAGGACATGTCCAGCAGCGGGTGCGGCGTGCGGCGCTCCCAGAGGATGAAGGCGGCCATGACGAGCACTCCGCCGAAGCCGGTCAGCAGGGTGCGGCCGGAGGTCCAGCCGTACTCGGGACCCTGGATGACCGAGTAGACGACCGCCGTCATACCGACGGTGGACAGCAGCGCGCCGAGCAGGTCGGGGCGGTCGCCGTGCGGGTCCTTGGACTCCGGGACCAGCTTGGCCACGGCCACCAGGCCGATGAGGCAGACCGGCACGTTGACCAGGAAGACCGAGCCCCACCAGAAGTGCGCGAGGAGGACGCCGCCGATGACGGGCCCCAGCGCCAGGCCGAGCGAGGCCACACCCATGATCACGGTGAGCGCCTTGGGTGTCTCCTCCGCGTCGAAGGTGCGGACGATGATCGCCATGTTGGTGGCGAGCAGCAGGGCGCCGCCGATGCCCATGCCCGCGCGGGCGGCGATGAGTTGGACGGGTTCCGTCGCGAGGGCCCCGGCGAGCGAGCCGGCCCCGAAGAAGGCGAGACCCAGCATCTGGGTGAGCTTGCGCCCGTACCGGTCGGCGAATCCGCCGGCGGTGATCAGCAGGCCCGCCTGGACCAGCGAGTACGCGCCGATCACCCACTGGGTCTGCGCGGTGGTGGCGCCGAGCTCCTTGGTCAGGGAGGGGATGGCGACGTTGAGGATGGTGTTGTCGAGGATGACGACGAGCTGCACCAGGCAGACGACGCCGAGGATCAGCCATCGATCCCCTCGACGCTTCAGCTGGGTCACGGATTTCTCCTTCTCATGGGGCGTGCATGGGGTTCGGCAGAACGACGACGCGTATGCGCCTACGAGAAGTGACTCCCGTCGTCGTGGGGGGTTCCTTGCTCGTTCGCCGACGACGTTACGGAGGGCCCTTATCGCTTCGTTATCGGTCCGCCCGGGCGCCTGCCGCCGGGCACGCGAAAGCGCCCGGCCGGGACATCCCGGCCGGGCGCTGCGCCGAACTCCTGGCCCACGGCCAGTCGGTGACTACCTGTCGAGCAGGACCGGCATCGAGCGGACGCCGACCATGTCCGGGGAGGGGAAGAACTCCGTCCGCCGGTCCGGATCGGACCTGAAGCCGGGGTAGCGGTCGAGCAGGGCGTTGACCGCGATCCTGCCCTCAAGCCTGGCGAGCCGGGTGCCCAGGCAGTAGTGGACGCCGTGACCGAACACGACGTGGTCGTTGGGGCTGCGGTCCGGGAGGAACTCGTCCGGCCGCTCGAACTGGAGCGGGTCACGGTTGGCCGCCGCCACCCACGGCAGGATCATCTGGCCCTTGGGAATGGTGACGCCGCCGATCTCCACGTCCCTGAGCGTTCCCCGGGACAGCACCGCGGCCGGCGGCAGCAGCCGCAGGGCCTCCTCGATCGCGCCCGGCACCAGGGAACGGTCCTCGCGCACCCGCGCCAGCTTGTCGGGCTCGGCGTCCAGACAGGCCATGACGTTGCCGAGCATCATCGTGCTGGTGATGTGGCCCGTGATCAGCAGCACGTTGGCCACGTTGACGATCTCGTTGTCGGTGAGCCGTTCGCCGTCCTCCTCGACCTGTGTGAGATAGGTCAGCAGGTCCTCGCGCGGGCTCCGGCGGCGGGCCAGGACCTGTTCGAGCATGTAGTCGAGCAGGGGCTGCAGACGCTGCTCGGCACTGTGGATCTGCTCCTCGGCGTTCTCTCCACCGGCCACGAAGTCAATGCCCGCCATGTTCTCCACGATGTCGAACGCGGCGCCCTTGAACAGGTCGAGGTCGTCGACACCGAGGAGGTCGGCGATGATGCGGACCGGCAGCGGGTAGGCGAGATCGGCGACCAGTTCGAAGCTGCCCTTCTCGTCGACCGCGTCGAGCAGTTCACCTGTGACCTTGTGGATCTGCGGTTCCAGGTTGGTGATGATCCGGGGGCTGAACGCCCGCCCGATCAGCTTGCGGTACATGGTCTGTTCCGGCGGATCCATCTGGGAGACGTCACCCGCCATGAACTTCTCGTCGACCTGCACCGCGGCGAGGTCGGCCGTCCTGGCCGAGAACGTCTCGTGGTCGGCGAGGATCCGCTGCACCTCCCGGTAGCCGTAGGCGCACCAGGCGCCGAGCGCCTCGTTGAACTCGACGGGCTTCTCGGGCCGGACTCCGCGCATCCAGGTACTGCCCGGGTGAACGTTCCACCGCTCGATGACTATCGACATGGGAAGGGGTTTCCTCTCTGGTTCCCAGGACCCTGGACTACTTCTCGGCGGCCATCGCGGCCCGCAGGCTCCTGGGCCGCAGGTCCGTCCAGTGCTCCTCGACATAGGCCAGGCACTGAGCACGGCCCGCCGTGCCGAACACGGCCCGCCAGCCCGCCGGCACCTCGGCGAAGGCCGGCCACAGCGAGTGCTGGTCCTCGTCGTTCACCACCACGAGGAACTCGCCGCTCTCGTCGTCGAAGGGGTTGCTGCTCATATGTCGCACTCCGTTTCCGTCGGTGTTTCCGTTGCCCGGCCGGTCCGTGCGGTGAATTCCCGGCCGAGAATCCGGCAGATGTCGGCGGCGGGCTCCGCGTTGATCATTTCGTGGTGCGTGGTCTCGATGTCGTACTGCGTGATGGATCCGCTGATGTACGGCTTCCACCGGTCGCCGTGTATCCCGTCCGGGTTGGGCACGGCGTTGAAGAAGACCGCGTCTCCGTGGAAGACGGGCGAGTGGAAGTCCCCGGACAGGGACGTGTGGTTGACGATCACCCGGACCGCGTTGTCGAGGAACGTCTCGTACTCCGGCGATCCGGCCATGCCGGTCAGCTGCCGGCGGAAGTACTCCCGCAGCGCGCTCGCGGTGGGTGCGGGCTGCGTCGCCAGGTAGTCGCCCGGCACGCAGTCGAGCATGGCCAGGAACGCCACCTCGTGGCCCCGGCCCTGCAGTCGCGCCGCGACCGCCTGGGCGAGCGTGCCGCCGATGGAGTACCCGGCCAGGTGGTACGGCCCCTGCGGCTGGACCGCCAGGATCTCCTCTACGTAGTCCAGGACCATCTCGTCGAGGGACGCGGGAAGCGGGCTCTGCCCGTCGAATCCCTTCGCCTGGATTCCGTGGACCGTGCGGAACTGAGGCAGCCGGCCGCCGAATCCGAGGTAGGGCCAGCAGATGCCGCCGCCCGGGTGGACGAGCCAGAGGGGTTCCTCCCCGGCGGCCGGGGCGCCGGTCCCGCCCTTGATGGTCAGGACCGGGGCGAACGGGCCGCCGGCCGGTCCGGCCTCGCCCTCCGACTCCAGGAAGGCGGCCAGTTCGGCGACGGTCGGGGCGTCGAACACCGTACGCAGCGGCAGGTCGACACCCAGGACGACGCCGATACGGCTGATCAGCCGGGAGGCCAGCAGGGAGTGTCCGCCGCGGGCGAAGAACCCGTCGTCGACGGTGACGGAGTCGAGCCCCAGCACCTCGGCGTACAGGCCGCACAGAATCTCCTCGCGGGCGGTGCGCGGCGCCCGGCCGGCCGGTTCTCCCACGTAGTCGGGCCTGGGCAGCGCCCGCCGGTCGATCTTGCCGCTCAGGGTCAGCGGCACCTCGTCGATGACGACGAGGGCCGAGGGCACCATGTGCTGCGGCAGCCGCCGCCGGACCAGGTCGTGCACGTCGGCCACCAGATGATCCGCCGAGGCGGGGTCGGCGGGCACCACGTAACCGACCAGGCGCCGGTCGCCGGCGCTGTCGTCGACGACCACCACGGCCCGGTCGACCCCGGGGTGTGCCGTCAACGCGGCCTGGACCTCCCCGAGTTCGATGCGGAAGCCGCGGATCTTGACCTGGTCGTCGGCGCGGCCGTGGAAGACCAGCGCGCCCTCGGCGTTCTGGGCCACCACGTCGCCGGTGCGGTACATCCGCTCCCCCGGCTCCCCGAAGGGGCAGGCCACGAAGCGCGAGGCGGTCACGACCTGCCTGCCGAGGTAGCCGCGGGCCAGCCCCGGTCCGGCGATGTACAGCTCGCCCGGCACTCCGACCGGAACCGGTGACAGCATCGCGTCCAGGACGTACAGACGGGTGTTGTGGATGGGCGTGCCGATGGGGAACACCCGGTCGTCCGGGGCCATCGGGGCGCTCATGGTGGCGCACACGGTGGTCTCGGTCGGGCCGTAGACGTTCATCATCCGGCGGCCCGGAGCCCACTGGGCGACCAGTTCGGGCGGCGGTGTCTCACCGCCGACCAGCAGCGAGACCACACCGGTCAGCGAGTCCGCGGGGAGCGCGGCGAGCAGGGAGGGCGGCAGCATCATGTGCGTGACGCCGTGCCGGTCCACGGTCCGGGCCAACGGCAGCCCCGGTGCCAGGTCCTCCTTGTCCGCGAGGACGAGGACGGCGCCGGAGAGCAGCGCCGTGAACATCTCGCACAAGGAGACGTCGAAGCTCGGCGAGACCAACTGCAGCATCCGGCTGTCGGGAGTGACCGCCATCCGCTGTACGTGCGCCGCGACCAGGCTCGCCACACCGCGGTGGGTGACCACGGTGCCCTTGGGCTGCCCGGTGGATCCCGAGGTGTAGATGAGATACGCGGCGCTGTCCGGCCGTGTGCCGCGCGGGACCGGCACGGTGGAGCCGGCCTCGGGCAGCCGGTCCACCCGCAGGGTGTCGAGCTCGTGCCCGGCCAGCGCCTCGGCCGCGGCGGCGTCGACCAGCGCGAGCCGGGCGCCGGAGTCGCCCACCATGTACGCGATCCGCTCGGCCGGGTAGGTGTGGTCCACCGGCAGATAGATCCCGCCCGCCTTCGTCACGCCGAGCAGGGCGACGACCAGGTCCGGCGAGCGGCGGGTGGCCACCGCCACGACGGTTTCCGGCCCGACCCCCCTCGCGCGCAGCGCGTGCGCCAACCGGTCGGCGCGCTGGTCCAGTTCGCGGTAGGTCAGCCGCTGGTCCTCGTGGAGCAGCGCCGTCGCGTCCGGGGTGGTGGCCGCGACGCGCTCGAACTGGTCGGCCACCGTCCCCTCGGCAACGGGCTCGGCCGTGTCGTCGAAGCCGGCGAGCAGCCGTTCCCGTTCGGCCGCGGACAGCACGTCGACCGCGCCGACGGGTACGTCGGGGTCGGTCGCCACCTGGCCGAGGACGCGTGCGAACCGCGCCGAGATGTCCTCGGCCAGGGCCGGGCCGACGTAGTCCTCCAGGTACTCCATGACCACGTGCAGACGGTCGTCGGCCGCGGCCGCGATGCCCAGCGGATAGTGGGTGCCGTTGCCGGTGGACACTCCGGTGACGGCGATGCCGCCGTGGGCGTCGGCGTCACCGAGGCCGCCGCGTTCCATCGGGAACGACTCGAAGACCACGACGGTGTCGAACAGGCTGTTGAGACCGGCGGCCCGGCAGATGTCGGTCAGGCCGATGTGGTGGTGGTCGAGCAGCTCGCCCTGCCTGTGCTGGAGGCCGGTCAGCACCTGCCTCAGGCTTCGCCAGGGCGACAGTTCCACCCGCACCGGCAGGGTGTTGATGAACAGGCCCACCATGGACTCCACACCGGGCACGGCGGGCGGGCGGCCCGACACCGTCGTCCCGAACACCACGTCCTGACGGCCCGTCAGCCCTGCGAGCACGATCGCCCAGGTGCCCTGCACCAGCGTGTTGAGGGTGATACCCAGGTCGGCGGCGGTGGCGACGAGGGCACGGGCGGTGTCGGCCGACAGCGGGATGTCCCGCTGCCCCACCCGCTGCGGGTCCGCCTCCGCGGTGCGGTCGGGCACGAGCAGGGTGGGTTCCTCGACCCCGGCGAGCTCGGTCCGCCAGGCCTCCGCGGAGGCCGCGGCGTCCTGCTCGGACGCCCAC
This sequence comes from Streptomyces sp. NPDC005648, assembly GCF_040605395.1. Taxonomy (NCBI): domain Bacteria; kingdom Bacillati; phylum Actinomycetota; class Actinomycetes; order Kitasatosporales; family Streptomycetaceae; genus Streptomyces; species Streptomyces sp. NPDC005648. The sequence goes on from NZ_JBEXCS010000168.1 coordinate 9,040, forward strand.
ACCAGGAAGTCGCGGAAACCGCGCGCCCGCGGCAGGACGGAGGCGTCGCCCCCGGATCCGTAGAGGGCGAGCAGCTCGCCCATCAGGACACTCAGCGACCAGCCGTCGAGCAGCGCGTGGTGCGAGGTGAGGACCAGCTCGGCGCTGTCCGGCCCGGTCAGCGCGAGGCTCAGCCGCAACAGTGGCGGGGTGGCCGGGGCGAAGCGGTCGGCCTGGTCCGTGGCGAGGAACCGCTCGAACTCCTCGGACCGCCCTGCCTCGTCGAGGTCGCGCAGATCCGTGCACCGCCAGGGGAGTTCGACCTCGTCGAGGACGAGCTGGACGAGATCGCCCGCCGTGTTCGAGACGAACGCGGTGCGCAGGTTGTCGTAGCGGTCGAGCAGTGCCTGGCCCGCGGCCCGCATGCGCCGCGGGTCCACGGCGCCGGTGAGCTGGTAGACGACCTGCACGTGGTAGGCGTCGTGGGCGGTGTCGGCGAGCATCGACTCGAAGAGCAGACCGGACTGGAGCGGGGTCGGCGGCCACACGTCACGCAGGGACGGGTGCTGCTGCTCCCAGCGCTCCAGCTCGGCCTGACCGACCGTGACCAGCGGCACGTCCGAGGG
>NZ_JBEXCS010000169.1:0-9444 GCF_040605395.1 Streptomyces sp. NPDC005648
GGCGCCCTTGACGACGGTGTCCGCGGCGGGCGGCGGGCGGCGGGCGGCGGGTCAGCGCACCGGCTCGTGCCCCGGTACGGGTGACGGTGCGCCGGCCCAGCGGTGCAGGGCGGCTTCGAGGCCGGCGGCGGCGTCGCTGAACTCTGTCGTGGCGTCGGTGGCCCAGGCGACCACCCCGTCCGGGCGGACCAGTATCCCGGTCGGTGTCGCGTGGGCGTCCGGCACGCTCCTCACCCGCTCCGCCCAGGCCGCGGCGGTGCGGGTGAACGTCCCGTCCGCGGTGCGGTCCAGCAGCACGAAGCCGCCGTCGTGGGCGTGGTCGGCCGGCCGGGAGCCGTCCACCAGGCACAGGTCGGGTACGTACCGGCCGACCAGCGGGTGGTCGCCGGGCAGGTCGATGCGCTGGGTCACGCCGGCGATCTTCTTGACCGCGTAGGTGGTGCCGTCCCGGGTGCCCAGCAGATCGCCGACGACCTCCCGCAGGGCCGCCGACCTGGCGTCCCCGCGCAGTACCGCGATCTGGGCCCGCGTCCAGTCCAGCACCCAGGCACCGACGGGACGGCGTTCGGCGTCATAGGTGTCGAGCAGCCCTTCGGGCGCCCACCCGCCGATGACGGCACCGAGCTTCCAGCCCAGGTTCATCGCGTCGCCGACCCCCAGATTGAGGCCCTGCCCGCCGAACGGCGAGTGGACGTGCGCGGAGTCGCCGGCCAGCAGCACCCGCCCCGACCGGTAGGCGGCGGCCTGGCGGGCGTTGTCGCTCCAGCGGGTCGCGGTGCCGCGCAGCGCGGTCAGGGTGACATCGGTGCCGGAGACCCGGCGCAGGCTGCTCTGCAGCTCGTCGAGGGTGACTGGCGCCGACCGGTCGGCGGGAGCGCGGTCGAACTCCACGGTGACGATGCGCCCGGGCTGCGGCCCGTTGCGGTACGCCCCCCGGTCGGACCAGGTCCAGCCGCTCGCGAGCTTCTCCGGGTCGGCGATGTCGGCGATCGCCAGATGTCCGGTGAGTTCGGGGTCGGTGCCGGGGAAGTCGATGCCGGCGAGGCGGCGTACGGTGCTGCGCCCGCCGTCGCACCCGACCAGCCACCCGGTGCGGACCGTACCGGCGGTGGTGCCGACCAGGACGCCGTCGCCGGTGTCCTCGAACGCGGTGACCTCCACCCCGCGGTACACGGGTACGCCCAGGTCCGCCACATGACCGGCCAGCAGCTCCTCCAGCTCCCGCTGCGGCACCACCCGAGCTCCGTCGACACCGGCGTGCGCGGCGAGATCGGCGTCCGCCCAGTCCACAAGACCGGCGTCAAGAACCATCCCCGCGAAATGCCCGGTAAACCGAGCCACCCCCACACCCCGCCGACCACCACCTGGCCCCCCGTCACCATCCCGCCGACCGTCGCTGCTACGCCGCCGGCCACCGTCCGGCGAACCCACACCGCCCTGCCGACCCGCACCGTCCGGCCAACCATCACCCTCCCCCGCACCAGCACCGCCCTGCCGACCGCCGCTGTTCTGCCGACCAGCACCAGCCCGCCGAAGGCCACCGTCCCGCGAACCCACACCCTCCTGCCGACCGCCGCCCTCCTGCCAGCGGTCACCATCCCCCGCACCAGCACTGGCCTGCCGACCGGCACCGTCCCGCAGAGCCGCGTCAGCCCGCCGGCGGTCGCCGTCCGGCGGACCCGCACCGTCCCGGTGCCCCACGCCCGCCTCCCGGGCGGCCGTCTCCGCCCTTCCGAGGACCTCTCGTTGGATCTTCTCGGCGGCCGGCAGGAGGCCTCGGCGGTCGAGGGCCTCGGCCGTCGGCACGTTGATCGAGCCCGCCTTCATCGCCCCGCTCGGCTCGGCCAGTCGCTCGATCACCTGCACGCTCGCCCCGGAGAGCGCCAGCTCCGCGGCGAGTACGAGGCCCACCGGCCCGGCTCCGACCACGGTCACGTCCATGTCCTGCTTCAGAATCACTGTCACGAACGTTGTTCTATCTACGAACACTGTTCGCGTCAAGCTATGATGGCCACGTGAACCCGAGAGAGCGGCGCGCGGCGCGCCACCTGCCGCCCCACCCCGAGTCCGGAGCCGACCCCGCGCCCCGCCGCCGCAAGGCCCCGATCACCGTGGAGCAGGTCGTCGAGAGCGCGCTGGACGTCGTCGCCGCCGAGGGCTACGAGGCGCTGACCATGCGCCGGCTGGCCGCCGCGCTCGACACCGGCCCCGCCTCGCTCTACGCCCATGTGGTCAACAAGGCCGATCTCGACGAGCTGCTCATCGGACGCCTGTGCGCCGAGCTGACGCTGCCCGCACCCGACCCGGCGGACTGGCGGGACCAGGTGCACGGCGTGTGCGCCCAGCTGCGGGACCGGTACCTGAAGTTCCCGGGGATCTCCCGCGCCGCGTTCGCCATGGCCCCCACCGACCTGGAGACCCTGCGGGTCAGCGAGGGGCTGCTGGCGATCCTGCTCGCCGGCGGCGTCGCCCCCCAGGCCGCCGCCTGGGCCGTCGACGCCCTCCTGCTGTACGTGGCCGCCTACTGCCTCGAGAGGTCGATCGCCCGCCAGAGGTCGGCACAGGACGACACCGCCTGGGTCCTCGACCGCGAGGAGCTGCTGGGCCGGCTCACCGCCCTGCCCGCCGAGTCCTTCCCGCACACCACCCGTCACGCCGCCGAACTCACGGCCGGCGAGGGCCACGACCGTTTCGACTTCACCGTCATCCTGATGCTCGACGGCCTGGCACGGCGGTAGGCGCTCACCTCTCGGCTCCAAGGGTCCCAACGCGCCCCGGGACCCGCGTCCCCCTAGGCTGAAAGCAGACATTTGCCCCTGTGCGAAAGGGGGCGGCCATGGCTTCCCTCCCGAAGGCGGGCGCGGCACTCGACGCGCTCCGCGAGGATCTGGTCGGCGACGTGTTCGCCCCGGGGGACACGGGCTACGACGAGGCCCGGAGCGTCTTCAACGCGATGATCGACCGCCGGCCCGCGGTGATCGCGCAGTGCGTGGACGAGACCGACGTCGTCAGGACGGTGCGCTTCGGCCGCGACCTCGACCTGCCGATCGCCGTACGTGGCGGCGGGCACGGCGTGGCCGGCACGGCCCTGAACGACGGCGGTCTCGTCGTCGACCTGCGCCATATGCGCGCGGTCTCCGTCGATCCCGCGGCCGAGGCGGTACGGGTCGCGGGCGGGGCCACCATGAGCGACCTGGACCGGGCCACCGAGCCGCACAGACTGGCCACCACCGGCGGCCGGGCCTCCACGACCGGAGTCGGCGGCTATGTGCTCGGCGGCGGCTCCGGCTGGCTGGACCGCTGCTTCGGGCTCGCCGTCGACAACCTCCTCGGCGTGGAGCTGGTCACCGCGGACGCCCGCAGGGTGCACGCGAGCGCCGACGACAACCCCGAGCTGTTCTGGGCGCTGCACGGCGGCGGCGGCAACTTCGGCATCGCCACGGCGCTCACCCTGAAGCTGCACGAGCTGCCGGAGTTCTCCATCGCGATGGTGCTGTACCTCCCGGAGTTCGGTGCCGAGGTCGTCCGCACCTTCCGCGAGATGATCACGACGGGCCCGGACGAGGCGGGTGGCGCCGTCCTGTACGTCACCGGCCCGCCGGAGGAGTTCGTACCGCCGGGCCTGGTCGGTCATCTGGTCTGCGCCGCGCTGCTGACGTACGCCGGTGCCGAGGAGGACATGCGCAAGCTGGCCGAGCCGCTCCTCGCCCTGCCGCACGAGGCGGAGATCGTCGGTGCGATGCCGTACGCCGATGTGCAGTGCATGCTCGACGATCCGGCCGGGATGCGGAACTACTGGTCGGCGGAGTACCTGAGGGGCCTTCCCGACGACCTCGTGGACGTCTACTGCGCGCGCGGCGAGTCGATGCCCGTACCGACGGGCATCCAGCACGTCCTGTTCCCCCAGGGCGGCGCGATCGCGGCCGGTCCGCACGAGTACCCGGTGCCCTACCGCGACGCCCCCTGGGCGGTCCACCCCTTCGGCATCTGGGAGGACCCGGCGGACGACGACCGGTGCGTCCGGTGGGTGGGGGACGTCCGGGCCGACGTGCGCCCGTGGAGCACCGGCGCCACCTATCTGAACTTCATCGGCGACGAGGGCCCCGACCGGGTGGTCGCCGGTCTGGGCCCGGAGAACACGGCGCGGCTGGCGGCGGTGAAGCGCGCGTACGACCCGGACAACGTGTTCCGCTTCAACCACAACATCGTGCCGGGGTGAGAACGTCGGGGACGGAGTGCCCGCCGCTGCAGCCGCCCGATGATCGTCGCCGGCCCGCCCGCGGCTGTCCCGGAGCCGTATCCGCAGGTAGCGTCCGGCTATGGACAGCGGTAGGGACAGCGGGTTCGACACCCAGGGTGCCGGGATCACCGTGCGGCGGGCGCTGGAGCTGCCCGGGCTGCGGAGCGGACTGCCCGAGGTGCTCGCGGGGGGCGACCGGCTGCAGCGGACCGTGCGGTGGGTGCACGCGGGCGAGGTGCCGAACATCGCCTCGCTGCTCAAGGGCGGCGAACTGCTGCTGACCACCGGCTACGGGCTGGGCACCCGCCCGGCCGAGCAGCGGGCGTTCGTCCGCACCCTGGCCGAGCGCGGCATCGCGGCCCTGGTCGTGGAGCTGGGCCCGCGCTTCACCCGTCTGCCCGCCGCCCTCGTCGACACGGCCCGAGCGACCGGTCTGCCGCTGGTCCAGCTGCACCGTGAGGTGCCCTTCGTCGCGGTGACGGAGGAGATCCACACCGAGATCGTCAACGGCCACTACGCGCTGCTCCAGCGGGCCGAGGAAGTGCACCGCCGCTGTACCGAGGCGCTGCTGGGCGGCGGAGGCGTGCCTCAAGTGCTGGGCATCCTGGCCGACTTCAGCGGCAACCCGGTGTTCCTGGAGACGCCGGACGGGCAGTTGCTGTACGCCGCCGGGGCGGGGCCCGAGGGCGCCGATCCGCTCCAGGTGTGGGAGGGGCTGCGCGGGCAGCACAAGGACGCGCCACCGGCCGGTTCGGTACTGGTGGACGTCCCGGGAGGCGGCCCGGGCACGGGGTCGGTGCGGGCGCGGCTGGTCCTGCTGCCCGTGCGGGCTCCCCTGGTTCCCGTGCACCGTATGGCGGCGGAGCGGGCCGCCGGCATCCTCGCCGTGGTCCTGATGCAGGCCCGTCAGGAGGAGGAACTGGCGGCCCGCGGGCGCGGCGACTTCCTCACCGACCTCGCCGAGGGCCGGATCACCGCCGAGGACGCGCCCGCGCAGGCCCGCGTGCTGGGCTTCAAGCCGGGCTCCGGCCCCTTGCTGCCGGTGGTCATGCGGCTCGGTGACGCCCTCTCCGCCGGCGGCGGCTGGGCGGTGCTGGCCCGCGCGGTGTCCGAGGAGCTGGCCTCGGTCGGGGTGCCGGTCCTGTTGGGTGTACGACCTGTCGAGGGCCGTGTCCTCGTCCTGCTGGGCCTGCGTTCGGAGTCCGAGCGGTCGGCCGTGGCGGACCGGGTCGCGGCGGCGCTGCGGGCCGGGGTGGAGCGGGCCGGCATGCAGCGGCCGGGGGCACAGCCGCCGGTGGTGGTCGTGGGGGTGGCCGGTGGCTGGGCCGCGGCCTCGGCCGGACTGCGGCACGCCGCGGAGACGGCGACGGCGGCCCAGGGGCTCACGGACCGCCCCTGGTACGACGCCCGCCGCCTCGACATCGACCTTCTTCTGTGGCGGCTGCGCGACCATCCCGACCTCGCGGCGTTCGTGGACCGCGCGATCGGCCCCCTCCGGGACCACGACAACCGCTCGAAGCCGCCGCTGCTGCCCACCCTCCAGACGTATCTGGCGCACGCGGGCCGCAAGGCGGAGACGGCCCGCGAGCTGCACCTCAACCGGCAGACCCTGTACAACCGGCTCGCCCGCATCGGCGAGTTGCTGGGCACGGACCTCGACGACCCGCAGACGGTACTGGCGTTGAGCCTGGCCCTGCGGGCCCGCCGACACGTGCCGTAGCGACGCGTTCCCCGGATGAGGGGGCGCCAGGGCGTGCTGCGAAAGCCCCGTCGTCCGCCCGGAGGGCGGGCCGGGCGTCGCCCGGCAGGCGGGACTTTCGCAACACGCCCTCCTAGATGAGGGGGCGCGGCTGCGTCAACTCGTCGTAGACGCTGAGCACTTGGGCGACCGTCTCGTCCTCGGTCGGCCAGGTCGCCGCCTGCCGGGTGCCCCGGTCCCTGAGCAGCTCGCGCCGCTCGGGGTCGGCGAGCAGTCCGGCCACGGCGTCGGCGAGGGCCTCCGCGTCGCCGTAGGGGACGAGTTCGGCGGCGTCGCCGACGAGTTCGGGGATGCCGCCCACACGGGTCGCGACGAGCGGCACGCGCGCGTGGAGGGCCTCCTGGGCGAGCACCGAGCGTGACTCCCAACTGCTGGGCAGCAGCGCCAGATCGGCGGCGGAGAGCAGGTCACCCACGTCGTCCCGGCCCCCGATGAGCCGTACCGGCAGGCCCTCGTCCTCGATCCGGCGCTGCAGCACGGCCCGCAACGGCCCTTCGCCCGCGATCACCACCAGCGGTACGGGGTCGAGGCGGCGCCAGGCGCGCGTGGCGTCCAGCAGGGTGTCGTAGCCGCGATGCCGGTCGAGCGAGCCGACCGCCATCAGCAACGGGCGTCCGGTGGCGCCGAGTTCGGCCCGCAGTTTGGAGCCGGCGGGCTCGGGCTCGGCGGACCGGCGGGACGCGAGCAGGGCGACCGCGGCGAGCCGCGCGTCCCGGGCGCCGGTGCGGCGAGCCCGGTCGACGAGGTCGGACGTGGTGCCCAGGACCACCGTGGCGGCCTTCACCACCCGCCGCTCCAGGAGCCGCAGCAGATGGGCCCGCGCGCCCTCGGTGTGCGCGCGGTTGTGCCAGGTGACGACGAGTGGGGTCCGGCGCCCGCTGAGCGCGAGCACGGCACGGAACGAGGCGTGCAGACCGTGCGCGTGCACCAGATCGGCGTCCTTGCACGCCTCGCGCAGCACGGCCACGGACGCCGGGTCGCTGCTCCGGGGCACGTGCACGTGTTCGGCGCCGGCGCCCGTGAAGTCGTAGAGGTGATCGGCCTCCACCGGGGCGCACACCGTCACCCGCACGCCTCTGGCGACGAGCCCGGACGCCAGCGAGCGCACATGCGCGCTGCTGCCGGCGTTGCCGCCGCCCAGCACCTGCACGGTGCGCAGCGGCGACTGACCGTGCGGCGGATGGCTGCTCACGGGGCTCACGTGGCCGGGGCTCCTGGTTCGGCGTCGGGCGGTCACGAAGAAGGTACAGAAGGACCGGGCGGAGGGGATGTACCGCGCGGTTTCCTCCCCGTACTACGCCAAGGATGCCAGCACGTACGGGTGTTCCGGCAACGCGCGGGGGGCCGGAGACCGTGCGGCGAGGGCTCGGTGTCACCCACACGGGTGAGGAAGGGGTGGTTCCGGGCGCGCCGGCGACTCTCGCGCGGCCACGAACCGCCCCGTCGCCACCCCCGTGGCTACCCCGCCGCCACCCCCGTGGCCAACCCGTCGCTACCCGTCCGCGCGAGCCGTCGCCAGCAGCTCCTCCGCGTGGGCCCGGGCCGTCTCCGAGTCCTCCTGGCCGGCCAGCATCCGGGACAACTCCCGCACCCGCTCCTCGCCTTCGAGGACCTTCACGCCGGACCGTGTGACCGATCCGTCATTGGTCTTCTCGACCAGCAGCTGCCGGTCGGCGAAGGCGGCCACCTGCGGCAGGTGCGTCACGACCACGACCTGAGCGGACTTCGCGAGCTTCGCCAGCCGCCGTCCGATCTCGACCGCCGCCTTGCCGCCGACACCGGCGTCGACCTCGTCGAAGAGATACGTGGGGACCGGGTCGGTGCCGGCGAAGACGACCTCCACCGCCAGCATCACGCGCGAGAGTTCACCGCCGGACGCGCCCTTGGCGATGGGCCGCGGCGGCGCCCCCGGATGCGGGGCGAGCAGCAGCTCGACCTCGTCGGCACCGGACGGCCCGTACGCGACGGTACGCCCGCCGACCTCGACGCCCTCCGGATCCTCGGTCTGCCGGATCTCGAAGGACACGCGCGCGTGCGGCATCGCGAGGGAGGCCAGTTCGGCGGTGACGGCCGCGGCGAAGCGTTCGGCTGCCTCGGCGCGGGCGTCGGTCAACGCCTGGGCGAGCCCCCCCAGTTCCGCGCGGAGGGCGTCCCGCTCGGCGGTCAGTTCGTCGATCCGCTCGTCGTCGCCGTCGAGTTCGGTGAGACGCGCGGCGCTCTCCTCGGCCCAGGCCAGCACGGAGTCGATGTTCTCGCCGTACTTCCGGGTCAGGCCGGTGAGCGCGGCCCGCCGTTCCTCGACGGCCGCCAGCCGCAGCGGATCGGCGTCCAGATCGTCGGCGTACCCCGCCAGCTCCCCGGCCACGTCGCCCAGCAGAATCCCGATCTCCCCGATCCGGTCGGCCAGCGCGGCCAGCGCCGGATCGTGCGACCGCACGGCGTCCAGGGCCCGCTGGGCGCCCGCCACGAGCGTCGCCGCGTCGATCCCCTCGGGATCCTCGGGATTGCCCGCGAGGGCGGCGTGAGCGGCCGTGGCGGCCGACGACAGCGCCTCGGCGTGCCCGAGCCGCTCGGCCTCCTCGGCGAGCTCCACGTCCTCCCCGCCACGCGGCTCGACCCCGGCGATCTCGTCGAGCCCGTAGCGCAGCATGTCGGCTTCCTGAGCCCGCTCACGCGCGCGCGTGACGATCTCCTCCAGCTCGACCGAGACGGCCCGCAGCCGCCGATAGGCCTCGCCGTACTTGGCGAGCGGCCCTGCGACGGCCTCCCCGGCGTACCGGTCGAGCGCCTGCCGCTGCCGGGACAGCTTCAGCAGCCCCTGCTGATCGGTCTGTCCGTGCACGGCGACCAGATCGTCGGCGAGGTCGGCGAGCAGCCCCACGGGCACGCTCCGACCGCCCACATGCGCCCGCGACCGCCCCTCGGCGGAAACGGTACGGCTGATCAGCAGCGCCCCGTCGTCCAGCTCGGCCCCGGCCTCCTCGGCCCGTACGACGGCCGAGGCCCCGGGGGGCACGGCGATCCGCCCCTCGACGACGGCCTTCTCGGCCCCGATCCGTACGAGCGCCGCGTCGGCCCGTCCACCGAGCAGCAGCCCGAGACTGGTGACGACCATGGTCTTGCCGGCACCCGTCTCACCGGTCACGGCGGTGAACCCGGGCGACAGCTCGACCACCGCGTCGTCGATGACGCCGAGCGACCGTATCCGCATCTCTTCCAGCACGATGAAGACCTTACGAGGTCGGGCAGGACAAGCGCGAGGCACCCTGTCACCCGGGCGGGTGGAGGTTGGGCCAGGGCATGTTGCGAAAGTCCCGTCGTCCGCCCGGAGGGCGGGCCGGGCGGCGTCCGGGGCGTGCTCTCGGCGTGCCGGGCGGAAGCCCTCGTACTGGTTGTACGTGGGTTTTCGCCCGGTGCGGCGAGTGGGGGCACCTCCCACGCCCTT
>NZ_JBEXCS010000170.1:0-9415 GCF_040605395.1 Streptomyces sp. NPDC005648
GGGATCAGCTCGGTGCGGGTGACTCGGTGCGCGAACTTGGTCACCGGGGTCGCCATGGCGACCTGGTCGAACCCCTGGAGCAGGCCTGGGACGTGCAGGGCTGCCACTCCACGTCCCCCTGCTCGCAGGAGATCCTCGCCCTCGGGACTCCGCTGCTGTGGTGGACGGCGTGCGCGGCGCTCGTCTATCTGCTCTTCCGGTGGGCGCTGCGCCGCGACTGGCGGGCGGGGGCCGTGCTGTGCGCGGTGGCGGCCGGCTATCTCCCGTGGTTCAACTACCAGGACCGCACGATCTTCTCCTTCTACGCCGTCGCGTTCGTCCCCTACCTGTGTCTGGCCGTCGCGATGCTGCTCGGCGCGCTGCTCGGGCCGCCGGGGGCGAGCGAGGCGCGCCGGGTGCGGGGGGCCGTGGCCGCGGGCGCGCTGGTGCTGCTCATCGCCTGGAACTTCATCTACTTCTTCCCCCTGTACACGGGCCAGGTGATCCCGTACTCGGACTGGCACGCCCGGATGTGGCTGGACACCTGGATCTGAGGCCCGGGCACCTCACCACGCCTCCAGATCCCCCGTCGTACGGCCGAGACAGGTGACCGGGCCCGGGTCCGGCACGTCGATCTCGTGGAAGCCGAGGCGGTCGTAGAAGGCCCTCGCCGGGGTGTTGGCGGTGGCCATGCAGAGGTGGACGGCCGGCACGCCCCGGTCGTGGAGGGCCCGGAGGAAGGTGCGCATCAGGGCGCGGCCGTGGCCGCGGCCCTGCCGGCCGGGGAGCAGGTCGATGTGGAGGTGGGCCGGGTAGGCGGCGACCTCGGGCACGAGCATCCGCTCGGGGTGGTGCAGCAGGGCGATCATCGCCTCGTCCGGGGTGCGCGGCGGCCCGGCGGGCGCCGGGTGGCGGTCGGCGACCAGGGGCAGCCACTTGGCACGGAACTCGGCGACGAAACGCGGGGTGTCGGCGGTGCCGACGATGTACCCGACCGCCTGCCCCAGCCCGTCGTCGAGGACGAACGCCAGTTCCGGCTCCAGGTGGGCGTAGGGGGCCGCGAAGGTCGCCGGGAAGATCGAGGGGTCGGCGTAGAAGGGCCGGCTGTCCTGACCGTTGTGGGCGGTGCGGACGCAGATGTCATCGAGGGCCTCGCGGTCGCCGGGGCGGTAGGGGCGGATCACGGGAGTCGGGGTCACCCCGGCATCCTGCCGATGTGGGAGCGCTCCCACAAGGCGCCGGACCACCGCCTTCGTCGCATGCAGGTCTGCGCGATGTCCCGGTCCGCCGGATGATCGTGTCCGCCCAGGTGCGCCCGGCGCCCGAAGTGGCGCATTCTTGTCTGTGTCATCCGCTGGGCGGGCACGGACGAGGTAGGGCCGATGACTGGGAGCACGGAGGACACGCACCGGACGCCCGGACAGCTGGCCACGCTGCTGATCGACGCCTCGACGGAGGCGATCGGCGCGGCGACGGGCCACTCGGGCGGCATCTATCTGCGCTCCAGCACGCCCGGACTGCTGCGGCTCGCGGTGCTCGCGGGGCTGCCCGGCGCGCTCTTCAGGCCCTGGTGGCGGATGCATGTGGACCGGCCGTTCCCGGTGGCCGACGCCTATCGGCTGGGTGTGCAGGTGGTGCTGCCGAACGCCACCGAGACGATGCGCCGGTATCCGCAGTTCGCGGCCGGACTGCCGTCCCAGTTCGGCTCCCTGTACGTACCGGTGGTGGGCGGCGCGACGACCTACGGCGTCCTCACCGTGCTGCGCCCCTCCGCCTCGGACGCCGCCGACCTGATGCAGCAGCGCGACCGCATGGTGCGGCTGGCCGAGGACCTGGGCGCTGCCCTGCTGCGGCTGGAGGACGGCCGAGCGGGGCCGTCGGTCGCGTGGGACGGCGAGCCCGTGTGCGTACGGCCACCCGGCGCCCGCCCTGCCGGACGGGCCGGTGGCTTCGCCTGGGACCCGGTGACGGACGTGGTGACCGCGGACGAACGGCTGCCCGTGCTGCTCGGCGTGCCGGCCGTGGGGCTCGGCTCCGGGGTGCGCGATCTCGCCGAGGCCGTGTCCCCGGCCGACCCGCAGCGGGTGCTGGCCGCACTGCGGGAGACGGCCGCGGGCCGACCGCCACCCCTGCCGCTGTACGTGCGGGCCGAGGACGACGCGCTGCGGCTGGTGGAGCTGTGGAGCCCGTACGCCGCCCCCGCCCCGCCCGGCACGCCCTCGGGCACGCATCCCGTCAGGGGATTCGTCGTCGATCCGGGACCCGGCGCGGCGGCCGACGCAGCGGCCGATCTGCTGCCCGAGGGCGTGCTGTGCCTGGACCGGCTGGGCATGATCCTCTACGCCAATCCGCGCGCCGGACAGCTGCTGCACCGCTCACGGGCCGAGCTGCTCGGCCGCCCGCTGTGGGAGGGCGTGCCCTGGCTGAGCCAGCCGGCCTGCGAGGACCATCTGCGCAGCGCCCTGCTCTCACCGGACCCGGTGCGCTTCCACGTGGGCCTGCCGGTCGGGGAGGCGGACGAGGAGCCGTACGAGAGCGCCTGGCTGGACGTGTGTGTCTATCCGGGTCCTGACGTGCTGACCTGTACCTTCCGTCCGGCGAACCGGGTCGCGGCCGCCGCCGACCTCGCTCCGCCGCTCGACGAGACGGACGAGCCGGTCGCCGCGGTCGCGGCCGGCGCCCCGTCCATGGCCCCGCTGTACCGGCCCATCGTCCTCGCCATCGCGCTGACGGAGGCGGTCACGGCACGACAGGTCGCGGCCGTCGTGATGCGGGAGCTGCTGCCCGCCTTCGGCGGCGGCCGGCTCGCCATCTACCTGCTCCAGGACCGGCATCTGTACCTGTCGTGGGAGTCGGGCTTCCCCAAGGGGTTCCTGGCCCCCTTCGAGGGGGTCGGCCTGGACGCCCATCTGCCGGGCGTGGAGACGCTCACCAGCGGACGGCCGCTGTTCTTCGACTCGATGCAGCAGCTGACGGCCGCCTACCCGGGCATCGCCCTGGACGCCGAGCAGGGCGCCCGTGCCTTCCTGCCGCTGATCGCCTCGGGTCGCCCGGTCGGCTCCTGCATCCTGGGCTTCGACCGGTCCCGCACCTTCAGCAGCGAGGAACGGACCGTGCTCACCGCGCTCGCCGGCCTCATCGCCCACGCCATGGAGAAGGCGCAGCGCTACGAGAGCGAGGCGGCCCTCGCGCGAGGCCTCCAGCAGGCCCTGCTCCCCCGCCGGCTGTCCGTCCATCCGCAGGTGGAGACGACCGGGCGCTATCTGCCCGGCACCCAGGGCATGGAGGTGGGCGGCGACTGGTACGACGTCGTGGAGTCCGGGGACGGTCTGGCGCTGGTGATCGGCGACGTCCAGGGACACGGCGTGCAGGCGGCGGCCACGATGGGGCAACTGCGCAGCGCGGTAAGGGCGTTCGCGCTCGGTGACCGCCCGCCCGACGAGGTGCTGAGCGGCATCAACCATCTGCTCATCGACCTCGATCCCGGCCAGTTCGCGAGCTGCTGCTACATCCGCCTCGATCCGGCCTCGGGCATGACGTGCGCGGCCAACGCGGGACATCCGCCGCCGCTGCTGCGCCGTCCGGACGGACACACCGAGGTCGTCGACCTCCCCGGCGGTGTGGTGCTCGGCGTCGACCCGCAGGCGCACTATCCGCTGACGGAGCTGATGATCGAGCCGGGTGCCGTGCTCGCGCTGTACACGGACGGGCTCGTGGAGCGGCCGGGCGTGGACATCGACGACGGCATCACCGCCCTGCGGGTGGCCCTGTCGAAGGCGGGCTCCCCGGCCACCCGACCCGCCCGCCGCCCCCTCGCGGGCATCGCCGACCGGCTCACCGCGACGGCCCGGCACACCGCGGACCGGCCGGACGACATCGCCCTGCTGCTGGCCACACGGCGTGTCGCCCCGCACCGCGGGCGGTGAGGCGATCACCCGCCGACCGCCCACGAGTTGACGGAACATGAGGTCGCCCGGGCACTCCCGTGAACCCGAGGCGAAGCCTCACCCCGTCCCCGGGGCCCGACTCGTCCCGTCACCCTCCGTGACGCCTCTCGCCTCCCGCGGCCCGGCAGTGTAGACATGGGCACATGGTCCGACTTCCGGACCGCTCCGGGACCCGGTCCGCCCGCCGTCCCGGCGGTCCCCGTGCCCGGCACGCGCCCGACGGCGCCCGTCACGTGCACAGGCGGCGCACGGCGTGGCCGCAGACCCGCGCCGCGGACCCCGGTCCCGGGGAGCAGGGACGGACCTCGGGACTGCGCTCCGCACTCGCCGGACGCAGCATCGCCCGGCAGGTGTTCGTGCTGCAGGTGGTGATCGTGCTCCTGCTGGTGGTCGCCGCCGTGCTGGCCCTGTACCTCCAGGTGCGGCACGACAGCACCCAGGAGGCCCGCAACCGGTCGGTCGCGGTCGCCGAGGCCTTCGCCAACGCGCCGGGCACCCGCGAGGCGCTCAGCACCCCGAACCCCACGGAGATCCTTCAGCCGCGGGCGGAGGCGGCCCGCAAGGCGACCGGCGTGGACTTCATCGTCGTCATGAACACCGACGGCATCCGCTACACCCACCCCAAGCCGGACCGGATCGGCAAGAAGTTCGTCGGCACCATCGGACCCGCGCTGGCCGGTCAGACCGTGATCGAGGAGGTCAACGGCACGATCGGGCGGCTGGTCCAGGCGGTCGTGCCGATCAGGGCGCCGGACGGCAAGGTCGTCGGCCTGGTCTCGGCAGGCATCACGACCGACAACGTCGGCGGCGCGGCCAACCGCCAGCTGCCGCTGGTGCTGATGGCCGCCGCCGTCGCCCTCGCCCTGGCCACCGGCGGCACCGCCCTGGTCAGCAGACGTCTGCTGCGCCAGACCCACGGGCTGGGCCCGCACGAGATGACCCGCATGTACGAGCACCACGACGCGGTTCTGCACGCCGTGCGCGAGGGTGTGCTCATCGCCTCCGGCGAGGGCCGGCTGCTGCTCGCCAACGACGAGGCGCACCGCCTGCTCGACCTGCCCGACGACGCCGAGGGCCGGCACGTGCTCGACCTCGGGCTGCCCGCCGACACCGCCGACCTGCTGGCCTCCGGCCGCGAGGCCACCGACGAGGTACACCTGGTCAAGGACCGGCTGCTGGCCGTCAACCAGCGCCCCACCGACGTCCGCGGCGGCCCTGCGGGCAGTGTCGCCACCCTCCGCGACTCCACCGAGCTGCGCGCCCTCTCCGGCCGCGCCGAGGAGGCACGCGAACGCCTCAACATGCTCTACGACGCCGGAGTGGGCATCGGGACCAGTCTGGACGTCACCCGCACCGCGGAGGAGCTGGCGGAGCTCGTGGTGCCCCGGTTCGCCGACTTCGCGACCGTCGACCTGTTCGACGCGGTCCTCGCCGGTGGCCAGCCGGGCGCGGTGACCCCGTTGCGCCGCACCGCCTGCAGCGGGATCCGCGCGGACGCCCCGCTCTACAAGGTGGGCCGGCAGATCAGGTTCGTCGACTCCTCGCCGCAGGCCCGCAGTCTGCGCTCCGGACAGGCCGTGCTCGAACCGGATCTGGACCTGGCGCCCGGCTGGCACGCGCAGGACCTGGAGCGGACCGCGCAGGTGGTGGCGTACGGCATCCACTCGCTGATCACGGTGCCGCTGCGGGCCGGCTCGCTGGTGCTCGGCGTGGTCAGCTTCTGGCGGTCCGAGAAGCCCGACGCCTTCGACGCGGACGAACTGGCCCTCGCCGAGGAGGTGGTGGCGCGGGCCGCGGTCTCCATCGACAACGCGCGCCGCTACACCCGCGAGCACAGCATGGCCGTCACCCTGCAGCGCAGTCTGCTGCCGCGCACGCTGCCCGAGCAGTCCGCGCTGGACATCGCCTACCGGTATCTGCCCGCGCAGGCCGGGGTGGGCGGGGACTGGTTCGACGTGCTGCCGCTGTCCGGCGCCCGGGTCGCGCTGGTGGTGGGCGATGTCGTCGGGCACGGGCTGCATGCCGCGGCCACCATGGGCCGGCTGCGTACGGCGGTGCACAACTTCTCCTCCCTCGACCTGCCGCCCGACGAACTGGTCGCCCTGCTGGACGAGTTGGTGGCGCGCATCGACCAGGACGAGGCCGAGGAGGACGGCAGCGCCCCGGTCACCGGCGCCACCTGCCTGTACGCGATCTACGACCCGGTGGCCCGGACCTGCACCGTCGCCCGCGCGGGCCATCCGCCGCCGGCCCTGATCCGGCCCGACGGCAGCGTTTCCTTTCCGGATGTGCCGGCGGGTCCGCCGCTCGGCCTCGGCGGTCTGCCGTTCGAGACGGCCGAACTCCACCTGGAGGAGGGCAGCCGGCTCGTCCTGTACACGGACGGGCTGGTCGAGGACCGGGAGCGGGACATCGACGAGGGGCTCGAGCTGCTGCGCGGCGCGCTGGAGCGGGCCGGCGAGTCGCCGGAGGACACCTGCCGGGCCGTACTCGCCTCACAGCTCCCCGCAAAACCCAGCGACGACGTGGCCCTGATCGTCGCCCGCACCCGGGCGCTGTCCGCCGACCGCGTCGGCGAGTGGCAGGTGCCGTCCGACCCGGCGGCCGTCGCCCAGGCCCGTGCATCCGTCAGCCGGCAGCTGGCCGCATGGGGGCTGGACGAGCTGACGTTCACCACGGAACTCATCCTGAGCGAACTCGTCACCAACGCGATCCGCTACGGCGCCGACCCGATCCGTATGCGGGTGCTGTTCGACCGGACCCTGATCTGCGAGGTCTTCGACAGCAGCAGCACCTCGCCGCATCTGCGGTACGCGGCGATGACGGACGAGGGCGGCCGGGGCCTGTTCCTGGTGGCGCAGCTCGCGGAGCGCTGGGGCACCCGCTACACGCCCGAGGGCAAGGTCATCTGGGCCGAGCAGCCGCTGCCCTGAGAGTCCGTTCTTCGTCGTTCCCTACGAAGTTGTCGTGTGACGGGTGTTCGACACGTCCAACTTCTGATAGGAAACCTTCCTATCAGAGTGACACCCGGCCAACTCCCCACCCCCCACCTCCACTTGGAGCATCCGTGAGGAACGTTTCCAGTCATTCCGCCCCACCCGTCATCACCTCGCGCCGCACCCTCCTGGCCCTGATCGGCGCCTCCGTGGCCGCCGCACCCCTCCTGCGGGCCCCGCGCGCCTCCGCCGCGGCCTCCAGCTGCGCGGGCCTCGACACGGCGGCCAAGAAGGAGATCGCCATGCAACTGGTGTCGAGCGCGGAGAACTCGTCGCTCGACTGGAAGGCGCAGTACAAGTACATCGAGGACATCGGCGACGGGCGCGGCTACACCGCCGGCATCATCGGCTTCTGCTCGGGCACCGGCGACATGCTCGACCTGGTCCAGCTCTACACGGACCGCAAGCCGGGCAACGTCCTTGCCAAATACCTCCCGGCCCTGCGCTCGGTGAACGGCACCGACTCGCACGCCGGCCTCGACCCCAACTTCCCCAAGGACTGGCGCAAGGCCGCCCAGGACACCGCGTTCCAGCAGGCGCAGAACGACGAGCGCGACCGGGTGTACTTCAACCCGGCCGTCAAGCAGGGCAAGGCGGACGGGCTCGGCACCCTGGGGCAGTTCACCTACTACGACGCCATCGTGATGCACGGCGACGGCGACGACCCGACCAGCTTCCGCAACATCCGCAAGCGGGCCCTGAACAAAGCGAAGCCGCCGGCGCAGGGCGGCGACGAGACGACGTACCTGAACGCGTTCCTGGACGCGCGCGTGTGGGCGATGAAGCAGGAGGAGGCCCACAGCGACACCACCCGCGTCGACACCGAGCAGCGGGTCTTCCTGCGCAAGGGCAACCTGTGCCTGAACACCCCGCTCGACTGGAAGGTCTACGGGGACAGTTACCACATCGGCTGAACCGGCAGACAGGCTTACTGTGGGCTCATAAAGTTGATTTATGAGCCCATAGACCGGACCCGTGTACCGACTTAGGCTTGCCTTAGCTTAGGCTTCCCCTTCGAGTCGATCCATCGCCGCTCGAAGGGAACCTGATCATGCCCCGCCCCCTGCGGGTAGCCATCGTCGGAGCCGGCCCCGCCGGGATCTACGCCGCCGACGCGTTGCTCAAGTCCGACGTGGCCGCCGAACCCGGTGTGTCCATCGACCTCTTCGAGCGCATGCCCGCGCCGTTCGGGCTGATCCGCTACGGCGTCGCCCCCGACCACCCCCGCATCAAGGGCATCATCACGGCCCTGCACCAGGTGCTCGACAAGCCCCAGATCCGCCTCTTCGGCAATGTCGACTACCCGAACGACCTCAGCCTGGACGACCTGCGCGCCTTCTACGACGCGGTGATCTTCTCGACGGGCGCGACGGCCGACCGCGAGCTGCGCATACCCGGCACAGAGCTCGACGGCTCCTACGGCGCCGCCGACTTCGTGTCCTGGTACGACGGCCACCCGGACGTACCGCGCACCTGGCCGCTGGAGGCCGAGAAGGTCGCCGTGCTGGGTGTCGGCAACGTGGCGCTCGACGTGGCCCGCGTCCTCGCCAAGACGGCGGACGAGCTCCTGCCGACGGAGATCCCGCCGAACGTGTACGAGGGCCTGAAGGCCAACAAGGCGCTGGAGGTGCACGTCTTCGGCCGCCGCGGCCCCGCGCAGGCGAAGTTCTCCCCGATGGAGCTCCGGGAGCTGGACCACTCCCCCAACATCGAGGTCATCGTCGACCCCGAGGACATCGACTACGACGCGGGCTCGATCGAGACCCGGCGCGGCAACAAGCAGGCCGACATGGTCGCCAAGACCCTGGAGAACTGGGCGATCCGCGACGTCGGGAACCGTCCGCACAAGCTGTTCCTGCACTTCTTCGAGTCGCCCACCGAGATCCTGGGCGAGGACGGCAAGGTCGTCGGCCTGCGCACCGAGCGCACCGCCCTGGACGGCACCGGCAACGTCAAGGGCACCGGCGAGTTCAAGGACTGGGACGTCACCGCCGTCTACCGCGCGGTCGGCTACCTCTCCGACAAGCTCCCCAAGCTGCCCTGGGACATCGATTCCGGCACCGTCCCCGACGAGGGCGGCCGGGTGATCCAGGAGTCCGGCGAGCACCTGCAGTCGACGTATGTCACCGGCTGGATCCGCCGGGGACCCGTCGGTCTGATCGGCCACACCAAGGGCGACGCCAACGAGACGGTCGCCAACCTGCTCGACGACTACGCCAAGGGCCGTCTGCAGACGCCGGGTTCGCCCGAGCCCGAAGCGGTGGACGCGTTCCTCGCCGAGCGCGAGGTCCGCTTCACCACCTGGGAGGGCTGGTACAAGCTGGACGCCGCCGAGAAGGCGCTGGGCGAGCCGCAGGGCCGCGAGCGCGTCAAGCTCGTCGAGCGCGAGGACATGCTCCGCGCCAGCGGCGCCTGACGGGACCGACCGGCGCCGGCCGTGCCACCAGGCACGCACACCACCGTCACCCGTGCGCGTGGCGTGGCGGTCTGGGC
>NZ_JBEXCS010000171.1:0-9127 GCF_040605395.1 Streptomyces sp. NPDC005648
CTCGGCCAGATCAGCCCGATCACCTACGAACAGCGATCAACTACGCTGGCCACCGCCGCATGACAATCGGTGTCCACGATCACGGGGAAGGCCCCGCGGTCCTCGGCCCGTGCCCGCAGGCGGTGGCGGAGTTCGAGCTCGGCGATGGGTTGGCCGGTGGTGTTGGTGGCGAAGCACGTGATCCGCATGCCGTCGGCATCTGTGATCCTCAACTGGGCACCGGGGTGCGGTCGTTCCTTCCGGACGATCAGCCGCATGCCCTTGGGCCAGCCGTCGAGCATGCCGCCGGTGACTTCGGCGACCCAGGCCCCGTCGCGGATCTCTCCGTCGGGCTCGACGGCCGGCGTCCATGCCGCGAGCGGCACCTTGAGTACGGCCTGGTGAATGGTGTCGGTGATGGTCATGCCGACCGAATACGACAGCCACCGTCCACGTTGCGCGAGCCAGGCCACGAACTCGTGGGTGCCGCCCGCGGAGTCGGTGCGGATCAGCGTCCGGCGCCCGCGCCGATGGGACTTGGGCAGCTGGGCCAGGGCCAGTTGGGTGGTCGTGATGTGATCGGCGGCGGTGTTGCTGCCCGCGTTTCCGGGCCTGAGCAGACCTGCCACCGGTTCGCCGGACCCGCCCGTGCCGTGGTCGACGAAGGCCATCAGCGGGTGGTGGCCGAAGGTCTTCTTCCAGGTCGCAGCCGTGTCTTCCTTGTCGGAGTGCGCGATCACCAGGACGCCGTCCAGGTCCACGGTCACAGAACCGGTCGCATCCGGCGCCGTCTGCCCTGCCAACTTCCATACATGTTGGCGTACTTGGGATCGGGCACTGCGGATCGCGTTCAAGGTGCGTTGGCCGCCCGCTGCGAGTGTGTCGATCAGCCGGGAGACTGTCGGGTCCGAGGCCACCGGCCCGAACACGGCCGGCTCGGCCCGCAGCATGCCGACGTCGGCCAGGCAGTCGCCGCCGAGGGCGACCGCGAGCGCTACATCCAGCAGGATCTTGCCGGGATCGTGCACCGCCCGCGGCTTGCGCCAGGGTGCCAGAGCCGCCGATATCGCGGTATCCAGACCCGTCTTACGGACCGTCTCCACCAGCAGCACGGCCCCGGCCTGCGAGACCACTCCACGACCGCTGCCCTCAACGCGGACACGCGGGTACGACCCGATACGCTTCTTCACCTGAGAAGTGCTTCTTTCCACGGCACGATCTGGACCCTCGACAAGTCCTATCGTTCCAGGTCAGGAGCACTTCTCGCGTTTGTGATCAAGCCTCGGACAGACCACCTCGCGAAAGCCCGAGGCTAGAGCGGCCGCTCCGACCCTCGCAAGACGCTGTGAGTCCCCTCCAACCATCGTCGGGGGGACTCACAGCCTTCGCTGTCCCACAGGAGCCCTACGGCGACTCAGACCCACTCCACCACTGAGCGGATGTCCGAAGCGCCTCCAGGCCCTGGCAAGGGCGTCTGAGGCCCGCGCTGCGCCGTTGACGGACGCCGCGCCGAGGCGCTGGCAGCGGCCAGGGCGGTGACTACATCGTCCTCGCTCGCCCCCGCCAGGGCCTCAGCAATCCGCGCAAGAGGCTCACTCATGTCAGTGCTCGTGACCACCGGCAGCGGGCGCCTGACCAGCATTCTTGACCGTCAGCGGCAGCAACTTCTTCCCGCTGTTGCTTACTTGTGGCCAAGTGTCCATCTGCGGACGTACTCGGACATCCAGTCCAGCAAGTCAGGGTCCACATCTGACGCACGTCCCGCTAGGACGACAACGTATCTGTCTCCCCCAGTGGGTTCCCCAACACCCTGATCCGGCTCCGTCCGGTTGGTCTGGTCGGGCCGGGCCGGGTCAACGTTCCGTCAGTCATCCAGACGGACCGGCATCAGGATCGAGAAGGTGCCCTCGTCGTCGGGTCGACGGATCGCGATCGGCACCGTGGGGGCAACGAGCTCCAGAATCAGTCGGTCCCTGGCTCCGGCGGCCAGCGCGTCCAGCAGGAACTCACGGTTGACTGCGACGCAGTTCGGGCCGTCGTCACCATCAGCACAGAGGGTCACCGTGCCGCCGTCCTCCACCCTGAGCACGCTGAGGTCATGCGCTCCGGCCTCGTCGGAACGGACAGGACCGGTCTCCAGGGCCTTCCGGAAGGCCGCCACCTCGATGAGGGCGCGGCGCTCGCCGGCCGCGGGGAGGAGACGACGGTAGTCGGGAAAGTCATGGTCAAGGCACTGACCGGCCGCCTGCCTGTCCCCGGCCTCCAGTGTCACGCGGTCACCGTCGACGGAGAGCCGCACGGGCCCCTCGCCGTCCAACAGCGCCCGCATGGCGTCGACGAGCGGAGTCCGCACGATGACCTGCACTCGGCTCCCGTCGTACCCACCGATGCCGGCCTGCGCGACAGCCATTCGGTACCGGTCCGTGGCCACGACATGGAGGCTGTTGCCCTCGATGTCGAACAGGACCCCGCCGAGCATCGGCAGCTCCGGGTCGGTGCTCGCCGCGAAGCGAACCGTGTCCAGCGCAGCTGCCAACTCGGGCGCGGCGATGGACATCTGGACAGTGGCGATACGGAACGAAGTCATCACATTCTCCCGGTGATCGAGTAGTGCTCGCAGCGCGGAGAACTCCCTGCGGGCATCGGACAGCCCCTGTTCGAGACGACACAGGTGCGCCCTGAGCAGCTTCCCGACCAGATCGGTGTCCGCGCCGGACCAGCTCGCCAGCACCAGCCGGATATCCGCCAGCGGCATCCCGGCCCGGCGCAAGCGGGCCAGCACCCGGGCCTCTTCCAGCTGCTCGGGCTCGTACCAGCGATAACCGCTCACCGGATCCACCCAGGCCGGGACCAACACACCGGCACGGTCATAGAACCGCAGGGCACTCACGCCCAGGCCGCTGTCACGGGCCATCTCGCCAATGCTGCGCATGTCGTCCTCCACACCCAGCACGTTGGTCCCTAAACAAGGTCGAGGGTCAACCCGGCTCCCGAGCGGATCCCGCACGCAGGCCTCGTATCAGCAGAAGAGGGCCGCACCCCAGCCACTGTCGAGGGCCCAAAACCGGCTGAGCCCCCTCCGATCAGGGAAGGGGCTCAGAAGGTCGCATCGCCGTACAGAGGCCCATGGCGAGCTCAGACCCACTCCACCACCGAGTAGATGTCCGAAGAGCCTCCAGGCCCCGGCAAGGGCGTCTGAGACCTGCGCTGGGGTGTCGACTGCTGACGCCCAGAGGCGCCGACAGCTGCCAAGGCAGCGGCTACGTCTTCTTCGCTCGCCGCCGCCAGGGCATCAGCAATCCGCGCTAGCGCCTCACTCACGTCAGTGAGAGTGACCGCTGGTCGGGGCGTCCTTCTTGACCGTCAGCGGCAGCAACTTCTTGCCGCTGTTGCTTACTTGTGGCCAAGTATCCATCTGCGGACACGGTGCTAAGGAAAACGACCGGTGCGGGTGGCGTCATGGGAGCGCCAGTGCGCACCGTCAGCCTGCGATCTGGTTCGCTTCGTCACCTCGCACGTCACTTCTGCGTGACCTGTCCCGAACCGACAGCCGAGCCGCTCACCGTCTCGCCGGACCCAACAGTCGAGGACGCAGCCGCCCCCTCCGCCACGCACGTTCCGTCCGGGGCCTTGAACTCGACCGTGCCACCGAATTGCTATCGCTTCACCCGGCTGCGGACCGCGAGGACGGCCAGACCGAAGAGGACTGGCTCCGTAAGGCGGGAGAGCATTGCGATGTAGGTGCCGGCGGTAGTGAGGTCCTGGTCAGATGAGCGGAAGGCCACCGAGTTGATCACCACGCGCAGGCCCTTCTCAAACCGCCCGCTCGATATCCGTTCCTGTAGCGGGCCGGTGGGATTGGCCGGGTTGGGGGTGTCGGTGGTGAGCTGGATGTCCTGGCCGGTCACCCTCCCCGTCGAGACCGGCTTGGGATAATCCGCGGGCAGGCCCCACAGCATCATCGCCAGCAACGTCGCATTCATGGCCAGCAGTAGCCACACGAGAGCGCGGGTGGCCCGCAACCCGTAGCCGGAGAGCGCCCAGTAGGCGGCGAGCAGGCGGCGCTCGGCGCGGGGGGTACCGGAGTCATGGCGCCGCATCTCCATCTCTCCGTAATAAAAGTCGGCAGCCCCCGGCTCGTTCTTGGCGTCCTCGAACGACTTACGCAGAGCCCGGTACACAGGTGCCAGCTGCGCAGGCCCGACGTGCCCGGTGCCGAACACAGCCGTGTTCCACCCCCGGACCGCCCTCGGTCGACCCGCACGCCAGTGGTGTTCCTCAGCTAGGGTGCGGCGCTGCGTGAAGCGCACGGGGCGCCCGTTCCGCCAGTGCGCACGAGGCGGGACGCCTTCGAACGAGCACGTGCCCTCCAACCGAAGCTGGTCCAGGTGGACAGTCCCGGTGAACAGGCAGCGCGACAAGTTGACGTCGGCCAGGACTAGGTGGGCAGCATCCACGCCTCGAAGCGAGGCCACCCAGACCGTGGCATCGGATTCATTGGAGAGAACCTGTTCGTCTACCGACGTCCCGTCAGAGAGGCGGAAGAGGTCGGGCTCCGCAACGATCGTGAGCGGGTGTTCGAAGACCGAGTGGGCGAAGTCGACCGTGGCGTACCGCAGCTGTAACGCGGCCGTTGACGACCAATGCGTCCGCCAACACTCCAGGCGTCTCGCAGCGATCGCGACGGTTACGGGGCCGCCGAACACCGCCCCCGACAGCGTCACCTGCCCTGCGCATACCAGCGGCCCCATACCGGCCGATCGCTTGAAAACCGTTGACGTGAACCGGGCGTTGCCTTTGAAGATTGCCGACCGGAAGTCGGCGTCGCTCTCGAAGATCGCCAACCCGAATCGAGCGTCACCCCCGAAGATCGCCGATCTGAACCAGGCGTTGCACTCGAAGACTGCCGACTTGAAGACTGCGTCCTGGAAGAGCACTGATGTGAACCGGGCGTCGCCCTTGAAGATCGCCGACCTGAACCGAGCATCACCCTTGAAACTCGCCGTCCGGAAGTCGGTGTAGCCCTCGAAAGTCGTCAATTCGAACCGGGCAGAGCCCTCGAAGGTCGGCGACACGAACGCAACGTCGCTCTTGAAGGTCACAGATGCGAACCCGGCGACGCCCGTGAACATCGTCATTTCGAACCAGGTGACGCCCTCAAAGGCCGCCGACCCGAACCAGGCGTTGCTCTTGAAGGTGGCCGACACGAAGTTGGCAGTGCCTTTGAAGGTCGCAGACCGGAAGTCGGCGTCGGTTTCGAAGATCGCCGACCGGAAGTCGGCGGTGCCCGCGAAAGTCGCTGACCGGAAGTCGGCACGACCGAGTCGGACACCTCTGGTGACGGGATCACGGAGGGCATCCAGCAGCTGCGTGAGCAAGAGAGTGTCCAGCTCCGTGCCGCGGTGGTCCACGGCACTGCCAGGGCCAAGGTCGTTGAAGTAAGCAGTGCGTTCGCGGTCGGTTAGATGGCGCAGGCATCGCCCATGGGGCTCGATCCGGTGACCGCGGCAGTCGACCGAATCATCGGGGCCGACGCCCTGAGCGCAGTGGGGCCAGGGTGGCGGGGCTGCGGTGGGCAGGGGCAGGGAAGCCATACCAAGAAGAGACGACCGAGGGGGTCGACCAGTTGCGCTCAGCTGCGGGAACACGCCACAAATACCTTGTTCAGTGGCCACAAGGACATTCGGTCATTCCGCGAACCTAATTCCTCCCACAGGCCGACGGTCAGCGTCAGCCGTTGGCGCTACGCACAGTCTTGCCTCAACCGGAGAACGTGGCTCAAGGCAGACGAGCGAGGCCTCGATCACAACGCCATAGTGTCGCCACACCCCCCTTACACTTTCGCCACACACCTTGGGGGGTACATGAGCAGCGACACCACACCCGCGCGAAGATCGCGGAGACACCTCATCCTCACGGGCGTCCTCATCGCCGTCCTCGCCGCACAATCCACCGCACTCATCGTCCAGCAGACACTGGAGCTTCCCCGTGATCTTGGACACTCGTCGGTTATGCCGCGAGGGTGTGTTGGTGCCGCTGCCTGGTCTCGGCTGGTGTGAGGTAGCCGAAGGTCTTGTGTTTGCGCAGGCGGCGGCGGTTGTAGAAGGTCTCGATGAAGGTGAAGACCTCGGCGCGGGCGGTTGCCCGGTCGGGCCAGATACGGGTGCCGATCTCTTCTTTGAGCAGGGCCCAGAAACTCTCCGCGGCGGCGTTGTCGAAGCATGATCCGGTGCGTCCGCAGCTGCCCTGCAACCCCAACTCGCGTATTCGAGAGCGGAATTGGGCCGAGGTGTATTCGCTGCCGCGGTCACTGTGGATCACGCAGCCGGGCTCCAGGTTCCCTCGGCCGTGGGCCATGTCGAGGGCATCGACGACGAGCTCGGCGCGGTGGTGGTCGGCCATGGCATAGCCGACGACCTCGCGGGTGGCCAGGTCCAGCCAGCAGGCGAGGTAGAGCCAGCCCTTGGCGGTGGGCAGGCAGGTGATGTCGCCGACCAGCTTGATCCCGGGCCGCTCGGCATGGAAGTCGCGGCCGATCAGGTCCGGGGCCGGCTTCGCCTTCTTGTCGGGCCGGGTCAGCGAGCGGCGCCTGCGTCGGGTGACGCCTTGGATGTCGCGCTCGCGCATCACGCGGGCGACGCGCTTGCGGTTCACCCGCCGTCCCAGCCGCCGCAGTTCGGCGTGGATGCGCGGGACCCCGTAGGTGCGG
Organism: Streptomyces sp. NPDC005648; assembly: GCF_040605395.1. Classification (NCBI taxonomy): domain Bacteria; kingdom Bacillati; phylum Actinomycetota; class Actinomycetes; order Kitasatosporales; family Streptomycetaceae; genus Streptomyces; species Streptomyces sp. NPDC005648. Next base: position 6,689 of record NZ_JBEXCS010000171.1, read on the forward strand.
TGCGAGGCGATGTGCAGCACCGTGATCTCGTGGGCGAGCGCGTCGTCGTCGGCCTGCCGGGCCTGGCGGGCGGCCTCGCCCTCGCGCCACGCGTAGTAGGAGGAGCGGGCGACGTGCAGCACCCGGCAGAGCAGCACAATCGGGTAGTTCGCCTTCTCCGCATGGATCAACCGGTACAACGCGCTCACCGGTCGTTCTCCTTCACGAAGAAGGCGGTCGCTTTTTTCAGGATCTCGATCGTCTGCTGCTGTTCACGGTTCTCCCGCCGCAGCCGCTTGAGCTCCTCGCGCTCGGCACTGCTCAATTCGCCGGAGGTGCCCTCGCTCCGGTCCGCCTTGGCCTTGCGGTACCAGCCGCGCAGGGACTCGGAACTGATGCCCAGCTCCCGGGCCACCGCGGTGACCGTCTTGCCCGAGGCGTCGACGAGCGCGATCGCGTCCCGCTTGAACTCCTCCGTGTACCGCTTCGTGTACTTGCTTCCCACCTGGTGCTACTTCCTCTGGAACCTCAAGATCCCAGTCTCCAGGTGTCCACGATCAAGGGGAAGGTTCACACAGATCAGCAACCTGGAACACAAAGCCAGCCAGCCCGGCCGCGCCGGCCCCTCAGGTCCTCCCGGACCAGCTGGTCCACCCGGACCGATCGGCCTCACCGGACCAGCAGGGAAAGACGGCAAGGACGAGCAAGACGCCATCGGAACCGCTGGCATCCCCAGCAACCCCCAGGTGCAGCTCACCGAGACCGAGGCGCGCGCCCACTGCGAGACAGTCGCCGACCAGGCCTACCCCAGCGGTAGCAACACTGGCGACCAGTCACTCGACACCCTCACCGATGCCTACAGCGCCACCATGCACGAGAAGATCTTCAAGCAGTGCATGGGCGAACAGGGCTACCCGCAGTAGAAGCAACACACCCGCCTCGGTGGTCGACAGCGAATCGCCCTCGCTCCCCTGCTAGTTGGCGAGCATCGAAGGCCTATGCGGTCGCGTTAGACAGCGACACCTGGAATCAGAGCCACCAGCCCGGAAAGGAAGCTTCCCAGCGCTGCGAGGGTGACGAGGGCGGCCTTGCCGTCTGAGAACAACCCAGAGCAGAACTCGCGGACTCGCCGCCGGAAGATCAGCATCTTGAGCTTCTGCCAGCGGTGTTGATGGATGTGGCAACCCATGAGGATGCCAGTAGCGTTGTTACGACAGCCGTCGGTCCGTCCTCGGACTGGTGCCCCGCAGGTCACCGGAGCCTGGAAGAAGGACCAGAGAAGGACCAACGCCGACAGGGTGACGATCACCACTGGGCCGGCCGCCTCATTGATCCATGCCGCGATCAGAAGCGCCGCGGCCAGGACTCCCCACCACTGCTCCAAACCACCGAACCGACTGCTTCTCGCCCCCGAAGTCGCCATGCCAGTAATCGTGGCTACGGGGCTAGCGAATCATGCGGCCCGCGAGGGATATGACCGAAAGGAGACCCAGGCGGCTCACATCCCGCGCCACCTGACCTGGGTCCGCCCTGAGCCTTCATCCCATCGTCAGCCCACGATCCGATTCACTTTCGTCACCTTGCACTTCACCTTCTGTGTGACTTGGTCCGAACCACCTGCCGTGGTCTTCACCTTCTGACCCGACGCAACCGTCAACGACAGCGCCGCCCCTTCTGACACACGAGTCCCGTTCGGAGCGTCGAATTCGACAGTGACCCCGTACGTCGAGGCCTTCGAAGTATGGTTGTGAATCTCCAACCCAGCCGTGGGCAACCGAGTTGTCGAGTCCACTGCACATGACGTGACCTTCACGTCAGCCGATGGCGGATGGCTGGGACTGTTACTCGTCCCGACCGCGATCACCACCACAATCACGACGATGACGACCACTGCCGCCAGGGCGCCGAGGCACCCCCACAGACACGCACGACCCCGGCCCTTCTTCTGCGGCGGCGCGGGAGGAGGCCCCCACCCTCCAGGAGGTACTTGGCTGCCTTCGCTCGGGCGCCCCCACTGCGGACCGCTTCCCTCCGGCTCCCCCGTCGGTGGCTGACTCGGCGGCATGTCGGCCTCCTTCGTAGCGGACATCGCCACGCTAGGAAGCCCTGGATCCTCTCGCGAGTTGGCGGCAGCCATACGGGCGAGCGGCTGCCGTCGCGGATCGCGCCCCTCAGGCCTTGTCAGCCCCTAGACCCACTCCACCTCGGAGTGGATGACCGAAGAGCCTCCAGGCGGCGGCAGAGGCGTCCTCGGCGCATCCTGCACGGTCGTCTGCCGTCCAGACTGCGCACCGAGTGCCCTCAGGACGGCAGCGGCCTCTTCCTCGCTGCCGTCCTCCAGCGCCTCCACGATCCGCCGCAACGCCTCACTCACGTCAGTGCGCGTGACCGCTGGTCGAAGCGTCCTTCTTGACCGTCAGCGGCAGCAACTTCTTGCCGCTGTTGCTTACTTGTGGCCAA
>NZ_JBEXCS010000172.1:0-8834 GCF_040605395.1 Streptomyces sp. NPDC005648
TACGCTGGCCACCGCCGCATGACAATCGGTGTCCACGATCACGGGGAAGGCCCCGTCCACATGGGCCTGGGAGCACGCCAACTGCCCCAGGTGTTGGGGCAGTTGCGCAAGCGTCACCCGAAGCTGCAGGTGACTCTCCACGAGGAACCCGATCCCGCGGACATGGAACGACTGGTCCGCCAGGGAACCCTCGACATGATCCTCGTGCACCGCTTCCCCGCCGGGTGCACCTTCGACACTCACCATCTGGGCGAGGAGGCCTATGTCGCCGTCCTGCCGAAGGGGCACCCGCTGGTCTCGACCGGCACCGCCCTGCGCCTGGAAGACCTGGCGTCAGAGGGGTGGATCCGGTTCCGGCGCGCCAGTCTGCTCGACGACTACCTCGCCCGCCTGCTCGCCGACGCGGGCCTCAGCCCGCACACGGTGGCCCGAACGTCGCAGATCTCCACCGCGGTGCGGCTCGTGGCGCAGGGCTTGGGCGTCACCGTGGTCCCGGCCTCGGCCATCCCCGAAGGCTTCGAAGAACTGGCCTGCCCCCTACTGCCCTCCCTGACCGAGCCCGTTCTCGTCGGCGTCCGGCGCAATCCGGGTTCGGCAGAAGCAGCCATGCTCGACCATCTCCACCAGCAGAACTGGTGCGGTACAAACCTCCTCTGCCAGCCCGCAACTGAGTGAGCGTCACGTCCACAGTGCCCCGATGTGCAACGACTTCGGTCCCCGAAGCGCCCTTCATGATGCCGCGTCCCAAACGCGTCCCGTGGTGGGGCGGCGGCCCGCCGAGATCTCCCCACCGACGCGCACGATCGACCGCTCGGGCACGGTCACGCCCTCGGCGCGCAGCACCTTCCGGAAACCCCGGGTACGTTCCGCCGAGGCGATATCGCCGCGTAGGTGATGCCGTCCACACGCCGGTCAAGGAGTTCCGCGACGGCGCAGACCACGGGCCCCGGGGTCGGGGCGGTAACCCGGCTGAGCGGCGGCCTGCCGGATGCGTCCCCGGCACCACCCTCGCCGTCCGCCGCCCTCGCCCAGCCCCCCTGTCGATCACCATCCACCCGATCGGCGGCCCCCCCATCCATCCCTTAACCCCTCTTACATCCACCGCATCGCATGCACCAGCCCCCACCCCCCCAGCGCCAGGACCACGCCGGTCGCGAGCGACGCGCCCCACGCGTACCGCGGTTTGAGCTCGGTCGCCTCACCGGTGGCGGGGGCCACACAAGGTTCGAGCCACAGGAAGGTGAAGAATCCGAACCCGGTGGTCAGGCAGATGGTGAACCACACCCCACGGTTCTTCACCCGCTGGTATCTGCGCGGCAGAGCGTAAGCCGCGATCAGCACGGCGACCCCCACGCCGGCCGCGGCCCAACTCAGGGCGGTGGACCGAAGGAAGAGCGGATAGCTCGCGGGCAGCAGAACGCTCAGGCCGCCTGGTTCACGGTCGGTGCGCCAGTCCCGGAACGGGAGATCCTTGACGCGCATGCCCGCCTTGGCCGCGATCGCGTCTTCCACGGCCGCGACTTCGTGGTCGCCGACCTCGCCCGGTACCTGGGTGCGCAGTTCGCGGTAGATCAGTGGAGCCGTCTCCCAGAGCAGGTTCACTCCGCGATCGTCGTACGCGATCTCGACCACCGGAGGCCGGTCCGACCGGAGGGCCTTCACCAGGTCGTCCTGAGTACTCGGAATCGGGAACTCCTGGCACAGGTACGCCACGTACGACACGAACAGGAGTGACAGCGCGACGAGCCGTGCCGTCCTGGCCAGCAAAGTCGCGGGGTCGACCCGCCTCGCGACCTCGGAGTCACTGGACACGAACCGTCACCGTCCCGTAGAACTCCTGCGCGATGCTGGCGAAGGCATGACCGGAGGGAACGTCCTTCACCAAGGGGGCATGCGTCAGGGAGGATACCCCGGTCTTGTTGTACGAGGCGAAGGCGACTGTGAAGGAGCGGGATTCCTTCGACTGTGCGATCACCTGGTATTCGATGTTGTAGCTGCCGAGGAAGGCGGCGGGAGTTTCGCTTCCGGCCCCGCCGTCCGTGAGCATACCGAGCAGGTCCTTTCCGATATTCGACTTCGCGTCCGCGTGATCCGCATTGCCTCCGAGTTCACTCGCCGGGGCCGCGAATCCCGCTCCGATGATCTTCCGCGCCAGGTTCGCCATGATCTGCTTGTGGGACGCGTCCATCATGAGGTCCTGGGTCAACGGACTTCCGTCATCGAAGGGGATGTTGTTCACATCGCCCTTCCCGTCGGCCCACAGCGCCAGGATGTCCCGCCAGCTGAGCTGCGAAGACTGGCCGCTGAGGTAGTTGCACGCGGCGGCTTCGCCGCTGTTGACCGAGGCACCCCGAGTGCACGGGCGGGTGTTTCCCGCGGTGGCCAGGATGTATTTCTGCAGCTGAATGGCGAGCTGTTTGTGAATACCGGACTGCTCTCCGCTGACGAGGGTGTCCAGAGCCTGGACGCAGCTGCCGTTGCAGCCACCACCGCCACCACCACCGATGTACGTCGAGCCCCCGGTCGGGTCAGCGGTGCCGTCGGGGAAGGAAGCAGCGCAGTAGATGTCAGGGTCGCTGCATTTGTCGCCCTTGTGGCCGCATTTCAGGCCGCCGCACGGGTCGAGCCCTGAGGGGTCGCTGAAGTTGGTCGGGTTGTTGAGGGAGTAGGTGTAGGCGTTGAGGCCTTGGGGATCGTACGGCTTGGTCAGTGGGTCCGTGCTCAGGAAGCGGCCGAGGGTGGGGTCGTAGGCGCGGGCGCCGAGGATGTCGAGGCCGGTGGAGTCGTCCTCGGTTTTGCCGAGGAAGCCGCGGTCGGTGCTGGTGGGCAGCGATGTACTGCCTCGTTGGGCGCCGAAGGGGAGGTATTGGCGACGGGTCGCGGCGCCGGTGGTCGCGGCGATGGTGAGCTGGCTGGAGTTCTGCGCGTTCGACATCAGCCAGGTCAGGGTGCCGTTACCGGTGCCGGCGACGCGCATGGCGCAGGTGGAGGTGGCGTCGCTGTAGTAGCGGGTGCCGATGGGGGTCGAGCCGCTGGTGACGGCCTTGTGGAATTCCTGGCCACCGAGGTAGAGAACGGTCTCGGTGGGGGCGGCCCGTTCCAGGAGGTTGCCGTCGGCGTCGTAGATGTTGCTGGTGGTCTTGTTGCCGCCGGTGGCATGGACGGTGGTCTGGACGAGCTGGCTGAGCGGGTTCCAGGCGTAGTCGGTGGAGATGCCGGATTCGGTGCGGGACTTCATCCGGCCGTCGGCGTCATAGCTGTAGGTGTCGGTACCGCCGGCGGTGACGATTTTGGTGACGCCGTGCGGCTGGGCGGCACCCGCGGTGTAGGTCGACTGGTCGGCGGAGTAGCCGGGGTAGACGTAGTCGCGGACGGCGGCGCCGGCGGAGGTGGTGCTGGTGACCTTCTGCAGGTTGCCGATGCCGTCGTAGGTGTAGTCCTGCTGGTAGGGGGACAGGGTGGTGCTGGTCAGGTCCGGGGTGAACGCGCCGGAGCAGCCGGTGGAGGCTTCCGTGGTCCAGGCCCGGGTGAGGCGGTTGAGCTCGTCGTAGGTGGAGCACTCGCTCTGACCGGTGAGGTTGTCCTTCAGCGCGGTGGTCTGGCCGGCCGCGTCGCGCGTGTAGGTGTCGTTCTGGACGGTGCCCTTGGTGCTGGTGGTCGTGGTGATGTTGTTCAGCCAGCCGGTGCCCGTCGCGTCGTCGTAGGCGTAGCTGCGCTGCGCCGTCGTCGTGGTGCTTGCGGTGGTGCCGTAGGTGCGGCCGGTCAGGCGGCCGAGGGTGTCGAAGTTGGTGGCGTCGACATATGTGGTGCCCAGCGAGCCGGTGACCTTGGTGGGCAGACCGAGGCCGTCGTAGGCGGTGGTCACCGTCTCCTCGGGCAGCCCGCCGAGGGCGGGGTAGTGGACGCTGGTCTGGTGCCCGGCCGCGTCGTAGCCGTAGTCGTACGTGTAGGTGCCGGCCATGCCCATGGTGTCGCTGGGCAGCGTGTACGTGGTGCCGGTGGGTCGGCCGTTGACGTCGTACCCCTTGACCCCGGTCGTGTACGCCTTGCCACCGGAGTACGAGGTGGCCGTCGCGGGCTTGCCGAGACCGCCGGCAACCGTGTCGTAGGTGCGGGCGGACAGTACCGTGCTGCCCTGGCTCACGGTCAGGGGCCGGTCGAGGTTGTCGTACGTATAGGTGACCGTGGTGTTGGTTCCGTCGGTCGCGGTCAGGACATTGCCGTTGTCGTCGTACGTGGTCGACGAGGAACCGGTGTTGGTGGCTGGGTCGGTGGTGGCGTCCGGGTCGGTGGTCGTCTTGCGCTCGCCGGCCCAGTCGTAGGTGTAGCTGGTGATGTTGCCCTTGGCGTCGGTGATCTTCGTCAGCTGCCCGGAGCGGTTGTACTCGTAGTTCGTGTGGTAGGTCGATGGGCCGAACTCCACCACTTCGGTGGTCTGGCCGAACACGTCGGTGTACGTGTTCGTCCGCTCCCCCACCGGCGGGATGGTGGTGGTGTAGTCACCGTGGTAGTTGGTGATCGTCTGGCCCTGGATCTGGGCGTTTCCGTTGACCAGGATCCGTGACTGGGTGGTGCGCCCGGCGTAGTCGATCAGCAGGTCGGTGTAGGACGGCAGCGAGGCAACGGTCGGGTTCACCATGCCGGAACCGGCACTGCTGGTGTTGTAGAACGGGGCCGAGGTGCCGGTGACGTTGCCGGAGGTGTCGTACCGGGTGGAGACCACCGTGCGGCCGGCGCCCCCTGGGGCCGTCGTCTGGGTCTCGCGGGCCCGGCCCAGACCGTCGATGTAGGAGTACGAGGACACGTACGTGGCGCCGGACTGCAGGCTCTCGCTCTTGATCACGGGCGGTGCGTCGGTACGGTTCACCAGGTAGGGCACGCCATCGGAGTTGGTCGCGGTGGTGATGGTGTACGTGTACCGCATCGACGGTGTGGTGCCGGCGCTGTAGCCGCCCATCTCGGTCGGCTTCCACACGGCCGAGACCCGTCCGACGGAGTCGTGGTCCACGCGGGCGGTCTGCCCGTTGGCGTCCAGGATCTTGTACGGGCTGCCCCACAGCCGTGAGTACCAGGTGGTGGTACTCGTCGCCGCCGCCGAACCGGCCCCGTCCGGGTCCGGCGTGGTGACCTTCACTCCGCTGGTCGGCCAGGACGTCTCCGGCGAGTACGTCGTCGTGGTCGTGTGGTACGCCTTCTCCGCGGCGGCACCGGCGTTGCCCTTGGCGTCGGTCGTGGACCGGATGCGGCCGGCCGCGTCGTAGGTGTTGGTGACCGTCCGGGAGTGCGTCGCGTCCAGGTCGGTGATCGCGGTGGTGACATTGCCGTCGGTCGGCTTGTCGGTGGCCAGCGACGTCGCCCCGTCGTACAGGCTGATGGTGTCGCTGTCGATGTTGGCGCTGGTGCGGCCGGCGCAGTCGCTGGCGTGGTGGATCGTCTCGTCGAGGAGGACCATCCACCGTTTCACGTCGGAGCCGGGGAACGTGTCGGTGTTGTAGGCCCGGCCGTAGACCGTGCACCTCTCGTCGTTCGTGACCGCGTTGTCGCCCATGTCCTCGGTGCGCACCGGCAGACCGTAAGTGGTGCTCACGGAGGAGGAGTTGTCGTAGACGTTGTTGACGATGTGTCTGCGCCAGTTCCCGCCCGAGACCAGGTCGTCCGTGGTGGTCGTCGATTCCCGCACGAACCGCGCGTCGGGCAGCCCGTCGTAGGTGGCGGTGTCGTAGGCCCAGTAGGTGTGCCACGCCCGCTGGTGCGACTGACCGGTGCCGTCGCGCCGGCTGGACTCCAGCACATAGCCGTCCAACCAGGGGTGGTCGGCGTAGGTGGTGCCGTTTCCGTCGCTCACGTTCACGGTGCGCGTCTTGGAGGAGTCGGTCTTGGAGGTGCGGTCGCCGTCCAGGCCGCGGTACAGCCAGTAGTACGTCGAGGCCGCGTTGTCCTTGGTGCCGGTGAAGACCTCGACCTGCTGGTAGCCGCGCCAGTCCGACCAGGACTCGTCGCTGTCCGGGGTCAGCGGGTCGTTGGGGAAGGCCCAGCCCGCGCCGCCGTTGTACTCGTACGTGGTGGTCATCACCGGGTCGCCGTCGTCGTCGGCGCCCTTGCCCACACCGGCGTCCGAAGTCACCTTGGTCACCAGGTACTTCTTGAACCAGCCGGAGTGCTCGCTCGTCTCGCCTTCCGGTGTCCATGTCTGTTTGAAGCAGTCCTGCGTGTTCGAGGACTCGCTCGGCAGGTTGTTGATGTCACAGGCGTCCGGCTGGGAGTAGGTGACATCCACGAAAGATCCCAGGTCGCCGTGGACCTCGTTGACCCGCCGGAAGTTCAGCAGACTCGCGCCGACCTGGTTGTCCTTCCACTCACCGTTGAAGTTGATGGTGGGCAGGGTGATGTCGGGGCCGTCGCCGTACCCCTTGCGCTCGACGTAGTCCAGCCACAGCTGGTTGCCGATGGTGCCGGAGGGATCGGGCAGGCCGTACTTCATCTGGTACTGCATCGCCGGATCCCAGGCCGAGGTGTCGGTGTCCCGCACCCAGGTGTGGATGTCCCACAGCATGTCGGTGGAGAAGAACGTCGGCGAGTACGTGACTCCGGAGATGCTCCTGCAGGAGTCGTCGGCCGCGGTGCCGTCGCAGATCAGGTCGGTGGGCACATCGGGGTAGGAGTCCGGGTGGCCGGAGAGCGACGGGCAGTCCGACACCGCGTTCTTCAGCGGATCCGTCTCCGACATCCGCTCCACGCACCGGCCCACATGGGAGAGCGTCACCTCGGCCGGCAGCTGCGCCCCCGTGATCTGCGACGCCCACCCGTACTCGATCCGCGTGAGGTACGAGGCCGCGTCATACGCGCGCGCCTTGTCGGTGGAGATCACCGAACGGTAGTGGTTCTGCTGCTTCTCGTAGAAGTACGAGGTCTCCACCTCGTTGGCGTCCACCACCCGGTCCAGGTTCCACCGGTAGGCCTGGGTGCACGGCTCGGGGAACTGGGAGAAGCACGGCTCACCGGAGTTGTTGCCCACCACCGGCACGGTCAGCACCGAGTGGGTGTACTTGTCCCAGTTGGCGTCCGGGTCCGTGCGCTCGGAGCGACCCCAGCCGAAGTAGTAGCGGGTGCCGTCCTGGGCGGAGATGACCCAGTACTCGTCGTCCGCGCCGTGCCCGCCGGTCAGGTGCTGCACCCGCCAGCCCGGATCGTCCTGCACGTGGTACGACCCGGTGCCCGTGTTGTCCTGCACCAGCTCGGAGTTGACCCCGTTCAGGCTGATCACATAGACAGCGCCGTCCGGCTCCTTCGCGGTGTTCGGGGAGTCCCAGCACAGATCACCGACATTGGAGACGCCGTCCTGGCTGCAGTTGCGGTAACGCCGCTCGATGTAGCCGATGTTCAGATCCCAGCCCAGACCCGCCCAGGACGCCTGCGTGTTGTCTGCCGACGTCAGACCGTCCACCGCCTGCGAGTTGTACGACAGCGACAGCGACGGCGCCGAGCCCGCCGGAGGTTTCGGCAGCTGGATCGGCAGGTTGTAGGTGAAGGCACCCGAACCGGTGGACACATTCCACGCACCCGAGGGACTCAGCGACGACGCCCGGTAGTCCCCCGCGTCCGACGAGGATCCCGAGGCCACCGCGTACACCGTGCCCGACGACGTGGATGTCGCCGCCAACGGCGCCGATCGCGCCAACTGAGTCGACGCGCCCGAGGCCTCGCCGTCCAGCGACCGCTGCCCCAGTAGCGCGCCCGCCGGGTCACCGTCCGCCTGGACCGTCGCGGTCAGAGTCCCGCTCTTGACGTCATTGGTCGCCGCCACGACCTTCCGGTCGCCCGGCGAACACCCCTTGGCCTTGGGTGTGGTCAGCGCGCACGCCGGAAGCTTCACCAGCCGCAGCCGCGAGGCGAAGTTACCGCCGTAGGCGTTCTTGAAGCCGGAGTAGTCCAGCGTGACGCGCACCAGGCCCGCAGCCCTGACGCCGTCCTTGCGGGTCAACTGGACGCCCAGCCCGACACCGCCCGCCGGGGCCACCGCCTTGCGGTCCAGCACCTCGACGTCCACCGAGGCGGGCGCCGCCGACTTCGCCTTGGCGGCCCCGGAGCCGCCCAACACGCCTGACTCCGGCGCGTTCTTCAGCAGGTCGCGATACGCCGCCGGCCCGACCGACACCACGGCGGCCTTCGCGTCCACGGTGCTCCCGGCCGCGTCGACCACCGCGCCGGACGGCGCCACCGCCAGGGCCTTGCCCGGCTTGACACCGTTCAGGTTCACCAGGGCGCCGGTCGACTTCGGCCACGCGGACTTGGCGGGCTTGGTGGGAGTCGGGTCCGACTCGTCCCTGCGGACTGCTGACGCGGTTCGCGTCGGCACCGCCGGCGTCCGCTTGACGTGCGGCTTTGCCGATTGCGACGTCGACTGCGGCGAGGCCACCGCCGGCACTCCGGACAACAGACCCGCCATCAGGGCACCGGAAACGACCAGCACCAAACTCTTCAACCGCGACGACATCGCGTCCCCTCACCAGACATGGCACGCGGCCGCGACAGCGCAGGCCCCACCCCGAGAAAACTTCACAAAGCGCCCTGGCCGACCTGCGTGTCTCACTCGAAACCCACAGGTCGGCCACAAGACCGGAGCGGAACTTAACCAGGAGCAAACATCCAGGGAAAGATCAACGAAACGGACATTGAATGCCAGACCAGACCAAGCCCCGGCAGAAGTAATTACGTGACATGCGTCACACGTGCTGTCTACACGGAACGGTCAACAATCCGGGCTGGCGTCACCGGATCACCTGATGCTTCAATCCCCCCTCACAACCAAGGAGAAGCTCCCAGGGGGGAAGAAG
>NZ_JBEXCS010000173.1:0-8778 GCF_040605395.1 Streptomyces sp. NPDC005648
GCTCACCCGCCGCGACGTCGTCGTGGTCTACAAGAACACCTTCGGCCGCTCCGGCATCAAGAACAACGGCGTCGGCGCCTACTCCCGCGTCCACTACGGCAACGCGTACGTGAACGCGTTCTGGGACGACAGCTGCTTCTGCATGACGTACGGCGACGGCTCCGGCAACGCGGACCCGCTGACCTCGCTGGACGTGGCCGGCCACGAGATGAGCCACGGTGTCACGTCGAACACCGCGGGCCTCAACTACTCCGGTGAGTCGGGCGGCCTCAACGAGGCGACCTCCGACATCTTCGGCACCGGTGTGGAGTTCTACGCGGCGAACTCCTCCGACCCCGGTGACTACCTCATCGGCGAGAAGATCGACATCAACGGCGACGGCACCCCGCTGCGCTACATGGACAAGCCCAGCAAGGACGGTTCGTCGAAGGACAGCTGGTACTCGGGCCTGGGCAACCTGGACGTGCACTACTCGTCCGGCCCCGCCAACCACTTCTTCTACCTCCTGTCGGAGGGCAGCGGCGCCAAGGTCATCAACGGCGTCAGCTACAACTCACCGACCGCGGACGGGCTTCCGGTCACCGGCATCGGCCGGGACAAGGCGCTGCAGATCTGGTACCGGGCGCTGACCACGAAGTTCACCTCCACGACCAACTACGCGGCGGCCCGCACCGGCACCCTCGCGGCGGCCGGTGAGCTCTACGGCACCACGTCCACCGAGTACAAGACGGTGCAGGACGCGTGGGCGGCCATCGCGGTCGGCGCGCGCTCCGGCGGGGGCGGCGGCGGGACCGGGACGTCGTACGAGAACACGACCGCGGTGTCGATTCCGGACAACGGGCCGGCCGTCACCTCGTCCATCACCGTCTCGGGCCGGACCGGGAACGCTCCGAGCAACCTCCAGGTGACGCCGAACATCAGCCACACCTGGCGCGGCGACCTGGTGATCGATCTGATCGGCCCGTCCGGCGCCTCGTACCGGCTGAAGAACTTCAGCTCCTCCGACTCGGCGGACAACGTGACGGACACCTACACGGTGAACGCCTCCTCCGAATCGGCCAATGGCACCTGGAAGTTGAAGGTCCAGGACCAGGCCGCTCAGGACGTCGGCACCATCAACAGCTGGAAGATCACCTTCCCGTAGGAAGGGGGCCCGGACGGGTCCCGGGCCCGGAAACACGGCGCCGTCCCGGTGGTTCACCACCCCGGGGCGGCGCCCTCCTTTTAACTTCGCCTTACTGACCGTTGGTTGTCCATTGACCCGGGTCAACTCGGTTTACATGCCTGCAATGTTCATCCAGCCGTCGGTTTTCAGCCAACATCACTTCGAGGTCCTGACATGTACGCGTCTTGATGTCAGTCTTCCTCACAACCGCCGCACAACTTCACAGCAACCCCGGCCTGCCACCCCACGGCCGCGCCGGACTCCCCCACCACAAGGAGCTTGTGTGACCCCCCTCTACGCGCGTCACAAGCGCTCTACTCTGGCCATCGCGACCGCCGTCGCCGCCGGAGCCCTGCTCACCACCGGTCTGACCACCGGTACGGCCGCCGCCCAGACCCCGGTGGAGACCTCGGCCGCAGCTCGTCCCGCCGCCGCCCCGGCGGCCCTGTCCGCCGCGACCCGTGTGTCCCTCATCCAGAAGGCGCAGGCGGACGTCGCACGGACGGCGCAGAAGATAGGCCTCGGCGCCAAGGAGAAGCTGGTCGTCAAGGACGTCGTCAAGGACGCCGACGGCACCACCCACACCCGCTACGAGCGCACCTACGCGGGCCTGCCGGTCCTCGGCGGCGACCTGGTCGTGCACACCGCCAAGTCCGGTGCGACCGAGGGCGTCACCAGGGCGACCAAGGCCACCATCAAGGTCGCCTCGCTCAAGGCCGCGGTCACCCCGGCCAAGGCCGAGAAGCAGGCCGTCGGCGTCGCCAGAACGCTGGGCTCCACCAAGTCGGCCGCCGACGGCGCCCGCAAGGTGATCTGGGCCGGCTCCGGCAAGCCCGTCCTCGCCTACGAGACGATCGTCGGCGGTTTCCAGGACGACGGCACCCCGAACCAGCTGCACGTCATCACCGACGCCGCGACCGGCAAGAAGCTCTTCGAGTACCAGGGCATCGAGAACGCGACCGGCACCGGCAAGACGCTGTACTCGGGCACGGTCAGCCTGACCACCACGCTGTCGGGCACGACGTACTCGCTGGCCGACGCCGACCGCGGCAACCACAAGACGTACAACCTCAAGCACGGCACGTCCGGCACCGGCACGCTGTTCACCAACACCACCAACACGTGGGGCACCGGCGCCGCCTCCAGCTCCAGCACCGACGTGACGGCCGCCGCGGACGCCGCCTACGGCGCGCAGGAGACCTGGGACTTCTACAAGAACACCTTCGGCCGCTCCGGCATCAAGAACAACGGCGTCGGCGCCTACTCCCGCGTCCACTACGGCAGCTCGTACGTCAACGCGTTCTGGGACGACAGCTGCTTCTGCATGACCTACGGCGACGGCTCCGGCAACACCCACCCGCTGACCTCACTCGATGTGGCCGGCCACGAGATGAGCCACGGTGTCACCGCCAACACCGCGGGCCTGAACTACTCCGGTGAGTCGGGCGGCCTCAACGAGGCGACCTCCGACATCTTCGGCACCGGTGTGGAGTTCTACGCGGCGAACGCCTCCGACCCCGGTGACTACCTCATCGGCGAGAAGATCGACATCAACGGCGACGGCACCCCGCTGCGCTACATGGACAAGCCCAGCAAGGACGGCGGCTCGGCGGACTCCTGGTCCTCCTCCGTCGGCAACCTGGACGTCCACTACTCGTCCGGTGTCGCCAACCACTTCTTCTACCTGCTGTCCGAGGGCAGCGGCGCGAAGACGATCAACGGGGTGAGCTACAACTCGCCCACGTCCAACGGCTCCACGGTCACCGGGATCGGCCGCGCCAAGGCGCTGCAGATCTGGTACAAGGCGCTGACGACGTACTTCACGTCGACCACGAACTACAAGTCGGCGCGCACGGGCACGCTTTCGGCGGCGTCCGCCCTGTACGGCTCCGGCAGCACCGAGTACAACGCGGTCGCGGCGGCCTGGTCCGCCGTCAACGTCAGCTAGCCCGAAGCGGGTTGGCGGGCGGTACCCGGGGCGAAGGCATCCCCGGGTACCGCCCTACTCTTGTGACCCATGCCCCCGAGCGACTACACGTACGACGACGTCGGCGCGACCCGGCACGGCGGTTTCTGCCCGCCGGGATTCCATCTCCTCCATGTCCGCACCCGTGTCGGCGAGGGCGAGAAGGTCTTCCGGAGAGCCTCCGAGGCGGTCATGTCCTGGGAGATGCACCGCGAACTGGGCGTCGGCATCGACGCGGGCGCGGACCGCGCGGCCCCCGACGTCGACGTCACCGTCACCCTCGCCGGGATGATCAAGGCCCCGTGCCGTGTCGTCTACACGGTCGAGGAACCCCGCCGCACCGGCTGGGCGTACGGCACCCTGACCGGTCACCCGGAGTGCGGCGAGGAACGGTTCGTCGTGGACCGCACGGGGGACGGCACGGTGTGGCTCACGGTCTCGGCGTTCAGCCGCCCGGCGAAGTGGTACGCGCGGGCGGGCGGCCCTGCGACGCGGGGGCTGCAGGGCGTGTACGCGCGGCGCTGCGGCAGGGTTCTACAGCGGTTGTGCGCGCCGCTCTCCGAGGGCTGAGCGGGGTTGGGGGCGCCGTCCGGGGGCTGCCGCCCCCGGACCCCCGCTTTTCGGCCTGAACGGCCTCGTCCTCAAACGCCGGACGGGCTGGTCTTCCTCACCGCATGAGTACTCCTGCCCCCTCCCCCGTCTCCTCCCCCGGTACCGCCACCAGTCCCAGCTCCGCGCTCGACGCCAGCAGTCGATGGGCCGGCAGGATGCGGACCGTGTAGCCGTAGGGGCCCGTGCGGTCGAGGGAGAGCGGGCCCTCGTACACCCAGCGTCCCTCCGGGTCCGGTCCGCCCGCCGGTTTCAGCGGGACCGTCGTCGCGTCCGCGATGCCGTCCTCCGTGTCGACACGGCCCGAGACGGCCTGGACCTCGACGTCCTCGGGGCCCAGTTCGCCGAGGCCGACCCGGACCCGCAGGGCCAGGGTGGTGCCGAGTTCCGCGGTGGGTGTGGCGGCCGAGGTCTCCACATGGTCGACCGTGACGTCCGGCCAGGCGGCCCGCACCCGCCCCTTCCAGGCGGCGAGTTCACGCGCGGAGTCGGCGTCCATCGCGCGGTGCGCGTGCGCGGCCGGCGTGTACAGCCGCTCCACGTACTCGCGGACCATACGGCCGGCCAGCACCTTGGGGCCGAGGAGGGTCAGGGTCTGGCGGACCATCTCGATCCAGCGGTCGGGCAGGCCGTGCTGGCCGCGTTCGTAGAAGCTCGGTGTCACTCGCTGTTCCAGGAGGTCGTAGAGGGCCGCGGCCTCTATGTCGTCGCGCCGGTCGGGGTCCGTGCCCGCACCGTCCGCGGTGGGGATCGCCCAGCCGAAGTCGGGCTGGAACCACTCGTCCCACCAGCCGTCCAGGACGGAGAGGTTGAGACAGCCGTTGAGCGCCGCCTTCATCCCGGACGTGCCGCAGGCCTCCAGGGGCCGCAGCGGGTTGTTGAGCCAGATGTCGCAGCCGGGGTAGAGCTTCTGCGCCATCGCCATCCCGTAGTCGGGGAGGAAGACGATGCGGTGGCGCACCCGTGGGTCGTCGGCGAACCGGACCAGCTCCTGGACCAGGCGCTTTCCGCCGTCGTCCGCCGGGTGCGCCTTGCCGGCCACCACGATCTGGATCGGGCGCTCGGGGTGCAGCAGAAGGTCCATCAGCCGGTCGCGGTCGCGCAGCATCAACGTCAGGCGTTTGTACGAGGGGACCCGGCGCGCGAACCCGATGGTGAGGACGTCCGGGTCGAGCACCCCGTCGATCCACCCCAACTCGGCGGTCCCGGCCCCGCGTTGACGCCAGGAGGCGCGCAGCCGCTGCCGTACCTCGTCGACCAGCTGCTCGCGCAGGTTGCGGCGCAGCTCCCAGATGTCCTGGTCGGGGATGTCGCCGACCGCGTCCCAGCGGTCCGAGCCGCCGACGGTCAGCGCGTCCTCGGTGCGCTGCGCGCCGATCTGGCGGGCGCCGAGGCGGAGCACCTCGGGGGCGACCCAGGTGGGGGCGTGGACGCCGTTGGTGACGGAGGTGATCGGCACCTCCTCGGGGTCGAATCCCGGCCACAGTCCGGAGAACATCTCCCGGCTGACCTGACCGTGCAACAGCGAGACACCGTTGGCGCGCTGGCCCAGGCGCAGGCCCATCACCGCCATGTTGAACAGGTTGGGCTCGCCGCCGGGATAGGTCTCCATGCCCAGATTCAGCACGCGTTGGACGTCGATGCGCGGGAGTTCGGCCTCGGGGCCGAAGTGGTGGGCGACGAGTTCGCGGTCGAAGCGGTCGATGCCGGCCGGGACCGGGGTGTGGGTGGTGAAGACGGTCCCCGCCCGGACGGCTTCGAGGGCCGAGTCGAAGTCCAGTCCCTCGTCGCAGAGTTCGGCGATCCGCTCCAGGCCGAGGAAGCCGGCGTGCCCCTCGTTGGTGTGGAAGACCTCCGGCGCCGGGTGGCCGGTGAGCCGGCAGTAGGTGCGCACCGCCCGCACACCGCCTATGCCGAGCAGCATCTCCTGCAACAGGCGGTGCTCGCTGCCGCCGCCGTAGAGCCGGTCGGTCACCCCGCGTTCGCCGAGGTCGTTCTCCTCCACGTCCGAGTCGAGCATCAGCAGCGGCACCCGGCCGACCTGGGCGAGCCAGATACGGGCGTGCAGCCGCCGGCCGCCGGGCAGGGCGAGGGAGAGTTGGGCGGGGGTGCCGTCGGGCTCCTTCAGGTGGGCGACGGGCAGCTCGTTGGGGTCGAGGACCGGGTAGTGCTCCTGCTGCCAGCCGTCCCGGGAGAGGGTCTGGCGGAAGTAACCGTGCCGATACAGGAGGCCGACACCGATCAGGGGCACCCCCAGATCGCTGGCCGCCTTGAGATGGTCGCCGGCCAGGATGCCGAGTCCGCCCGAGTACTGGGGCAGGGCGGCCGTGATGCCGAACTCGGGCGAGAAGTAGGCGACGGCGGCGGGCAGCCCGCCCGGCTGGGCCTGGTACCAGCGCTCACCGCCGACGTAGTCGGCCAGGTCGTCGCGGACCGCGGTCAGCCGGCGCAGGAAGCGGCGGTCCTCCGCCAGCTCCGCCAGCCGCGCCGGCGACACACTGCCCAGCAGTCGTACGGGATCGCACTCCGAGGCGGCCCAGCGCTCGGGGTCGACGGACTGGAAGAGGTCACGGGTCTCCGCATGCCAGGACCAGCGCAGATTGCGGGCCAGGTCGCTGAGCGGACGGAGGGGTTCGGGGAGAACGGGACGGACGGTGAACCGACGGATCGCCTTCACTTTCCACCTCGACGCGTGTCGCTGTGCGGACGCACGGCGGTGTGCGTCTCGTCGTCTACCTCGACGGTATCGGTGCGAGGGGCTCCGTAACCACGGCACGTCCAAGAGCGCGACAGAGTCGTACACAGTCCGGAAACAAGCGCAACCTTCACCGATCCACTACGCCAGGACATGGACGACATGGCCGATTCCGCCCCCATAGGCCCCCTTGTGGACCTTCTGCGCCCCACGAGAGGCTGCGAGGGAGCCAATGGAGGGGGATATCGACCATGGCACGGACGCGAACACGGCGTCTGCGCCGGGCAGGGGGCCTCACGGCGGTGACCTGTGCCGCCGCGCTTTCGGCCGTCACCCTGCCCGCGCACGCCGTACCTCAGGGGCGGATACTCGGCGCCGGGGAGCCCGGCTCCGTCAGCGGAAGTTACCTGGTGACACTCAAGGGGGGTACGAAGGCTCCGTCGGCGACCGGAAAGAACATCGCCGAGAAGTACGGGGCGAGAATAAGCCAGACCTACGGCACGGTCCTCAACGGCTACGCGATCAGGGCCAACGAGAGACAGGCGAGGCTCCTCGCGGCCGACTCGCAGGTCGCCTCGGTCGTCCAGGACACCCGGGTCGGCCTCGACCGCACCCAGAAGAACCCGCCGTCCTGGGGCCTGGACCGGATCGACCAGCCCAGTCTGCCGCTGGACAGGTACTACACCTGGACCGGGTCCGGGGGCGCCGGGGTGACGGCGTACGTGATCGACACCGGGATCCGGATCACGCACAAGGACTTCGGGGGACGGGCGAGCTACGGCTGGGACTTCGTCGGCAACGACAGGACCGCGAGCGACGGCAACGGCCACGGCACCCATGTCGCCGGGACCATCGCCGGGACGGCCTACGGGGTGGCGAAGAAGGCGAAGGTGGTCGCCGTGAAGGTCCTCGGCGACGACGGGACCGGCACGACGTCGCAGGTCATCGCCGGCATCGACTGGGTGACCAGGCACGCGAGGAAACCGGCGGTCGCCAATCTCAGCCTGGGCGGAAGCCACAACGCCCAGCTGGACGCGGCCGTCCGCAACTCCATCGCCTCCGGCGTCACCTACGCCGTCGCCGCCGGGAACGACGGGCTGCCGGCCGCGCTCTACTCCCCGGCGGACGTCCCGGAGGCCCTCACGGTCGGCGCGACCGACCGGACGGACGCACGGGCGGCCTTCTCCAACTTCGGCTCGGCCGTCGACGTCTTCGCCCCCGGGGTGTCGATCACCTCGGACTCGTACGCGAGCGACACCGCGAAGGCCACCTTCTCGGGTACGTCGATGGCGACCCCGCATGTGACGGGCACGGCCGCGCTCTATCTGGCCGGCCATCCCGGGGCGACGCCGGCCCAGGTGTGCAGGGCGATCGTGAAACTGGCGGTCCCCGGGAAGGTCTCCGGCCGTGGGCTCGGTTCACCGGACGAACTTCTGCAGGTACCGCCGCCGTAGAGAAGCATGCGGGAGCACGTGTAGGAACACGGTGTGAGACGGCCCCGTTCGTTCAGAACGGGGCCGGTCTTGTGTGTAGACATACGCGTGAGTAGTTAACAAAGTGCCGGAATGCTCACCCGAAGAGGGTGGGAAGGCTCCTCCGGTACGTTGACCACAGGACACCAAGCAGGACCCCCTCCCCACACGCCATCCGCCCACCCACGTTGACGCGGACAGGAGCGGTCATGCCCGCCACGCACCACTCGTCACCACCCACGACGCGCAAGCCCGGGAAACCCCCCGTGCGCACCACCGACGCCGCACCGCCGGCCCCGGAGCCACCCTCCCCGGGCGACACCTCCGGCATCGGACGCATACCCGTCCTCGACGTCGAGCCGGCCGTCCAGCGGGGCCGCCGGCCCGCCAAGGCGGTCACCGGTGAGTCGTTCGAGATCTCGGCCACCGTCTTCCGCGAAGGCCATGACGCGGTCGCCGCCAATGTCGTCCTGACCGACCCGGAGGGCAATCCGGGCCCCTGGACGCCGATGCGCGAGCTGGCCCCCGGCAGCGACCGCTGGGGCGCCACCGTCACCGCCGGCGCTCCGGGCCACTGGACGTTCACCGTGGAGGCCTGGGGCGATCCGGTCACCACCTGGCGCCATCACGCCCAGATCAAGATCCCGGCGGGGATGGACACGGAGCTGGTCCTGGAGGAGGGGGCGCGGCTGTACGAGCGCGCGGCCGCCGGGATGCCATCGGTGCAATGTGACATAGCACTGGCCGCGGTCGCCGCGCTCCGCGACGAGAGCCGCCCGGCGGCGTCCCGGCTGGCGGCGGCGTTGACGCCGGAGGTGGACGCGGTGCTGGCCGCGCATCCGCTGCGGGAGTTCGTCACCGCCTCGGAGAC